>JBARSW010000364.1:0-1740 GCA_049644925.1 Chitinophagaceae bacterium
GTCTGATGCAGGATAAAAACCACGACTATGGAGAAGCCTGGCGAAGTATGAGCCAGGAAAGTTTTGTTGACCTGATACTAATGAAACTGCAGCGTATCCGACAGATATTAAGCAATGATGGCAAAACCCTAATGAGTGAGGGAATTGATGCAAACTATCATGATATTATTAACTATGCCGTTTTTGCACTAATACTTATGTAATATGAAAATCCTTGTAACAATTGTTAGAATTTTTGTAGGAATACTATTTATTATTTCTGGATTGGTTAAAGCGAATGACCCTTTGGGTCTTAGTTACAAGATGCAGGAATTTTTTGAGGTTTGGGGATTACACCAGTTTAATTCATGGGCATTGTTAATGTCGGTTTTAATGAATGCTTTTGAAATAATTGCCGGATTTGCATTGCTCCTGGGATGGAGGATTAAACTTTTTAGCTGGCTTCTTTTATTATTGATTGTATTTTTTACATTTCTAACAGGATATACGGTTATTACAGGGATGCCTAAAAATTGTGGCTGCTTTGGAGATTGTCTGCCAATTACATCTCTGACTTCATTCTTAAAAGATGTATTATTACTAATACTTATTAGTTTCCTTATCTGGAAACAGCATTTTATTAAGCCTGTTCTTTCAGAAAAAAGAAATACACTGCTGATGCTGGTGATTACAATACTTAGCTTCGGGTTTCAATGGTTTACACTGTCTTATCTTCCTGTCGTTGATTGCCTTCCATTTAAAAAAGGAAATAATATTGCGGAAAAAATGAAAATGCCTGCTAATGCAATTCCGGATAGCACAGTAATTACTTTCATCTATAAAAAAGATGGAAAGGAAGTTGAGTTTACAGCTGACAAATTTCCTGCAGATTTTAATACATCAACTTACCAGTTTGTTAACCGCTATGATAAAATAATTCGAAAGGGGAGGAATAATGAACCCCCGATCAAAGGCTTCTCACTTTCAGGAGATAGCAATATAGACTCCACACAATATGTTTTATCACAACCTGTTACTGTCTTACTTTTCTGCGAAAATATTTCTGAGGCAGGAACTGCATGGAAAAAGAAATTTGCAGAAGTTTATGATTTATCAAAAGCTAAAAATATACCTTGTTTCATTGTTACATCAGAACCAACTGAAGCGAAAAAGAGTATAGCAGGAACCTCTTTTCAGGAAATGCAGGTGTTTAAAGCTGATTTTAAAGTAATTCAGACAGCCGCCAGAACCAACCCTTGTTTATTTGTTTTGAAATCAGGAACAGTTATGGGAAAATGGAGCAGACAAAATTTTGGTAAAGCGGCAGCTATGCTGAAAAAGATTTAGCAAACCAAGTAACTGATAAATTTTAAACAGTAACCAGCAAAACCACATGCTTAAATTCATCTTCCGGAAATTACTTTATGGCCTGTTGGTACTTCTGGGAGTAGTGATTTTAGTATTTTTTCTTTTCCAGGGATTTGGTGACCCTTCCAGAATTGTGATGGGGCAAACCGGTGATTCCATCACACAAGCAAATATCCGGAAAGAACTATACCTGATCAACGAAAAAGGAGAGAAGGTCTCCAAAATAAAACAGTTCTTGTATTACCTCAATGATGTTTCACCCATCTGTTTTCATAGTACGGAGGATATTTCAAAGAAAAAACTTAAGGGAGTTTTTATTGGAGGATCTTCAAAAGTTGGATTAAAAATTCCTTATCTGAGAAAATCTTATCAAAGTAAAAGGGAGGTATGGAC
>JBARSW010000365.1:0-5971 GCA_049644925.1 Chitinophagaceae bacterium
CAATGACCAATACAGCGGGGCAGAGTATTACGTTTACCTATAATGCGCAGGGGCGACTGGCCACGGTGGTGGATGCAATAGCGATACCTGCAAGAACATATACTTATACGTACGATGCGGTGGGTAATCTGCAAGAAGTGAAAGACCCTTTGAACGGTAAATATCAATATTCTTACCTGGTAAATGGCCCGATGAAGTCCATTGCAGATAAGAATAATAACAAAGTGGACATCATTTATTTTCCGGATATGTCCATCAGTGAATTGATAGGCTGCAACAAGCGACTTAGTTTTTCTTATGATACAGCTTCTCAAAAAACGGTCGTTACTGACCATCTTTCAGCTGGTAACCAGGTTACAACCTACACCTACCAAACCTTGGATAACCTGTCATGGATCACTTCCATGTCGGGTAACTGTTGTGGATTCAATTTGAAGTATGAGTACGATGACCAGGGCAACCAGACCAAGATGACGGATGCCAACGGACACATATACACCTATACCTACGATGGCAATGGTAATATGCTTACAGTCACCGACCCGATGAGCCAGGTGAGCACTTATACCTACACAAGCGTTTTTAATAAGATTAGCAGTTTTACCGATCCCAAAGGAAATAGCTACACGCTGGGATATGATTCCGATGGGAACCTTACACAGTTAACAGCACCCGGCAATCATATTTACAGCGCTACTTACAATTCCCAGGGCGATATCATTAGCAGTACCAACCCGAAAGGAAATACTTTCACTTATAATTACGATGTATACGGCAACCCGACAAATGTAATAGGCCCTAACGGCTATAGTGCAACCCTGTCATTTGACGCAAGGGGCAACCTGCTTGCCCATACAGATGCAAGGGGCAACAATTCCAGTGTTGAGTACGATATACTGGACCGTCTAAAAAAAATAACTGACCCCGCAAACAACTTTGCACAGTATAATTATGATGCACAGGGAAACATCACTTCTTATACTAATAAGAACAATGAGACTAAAACAATGAACTATGATGCCAGCAATAGACTGGTAAAAGTAACAGGGCCAACGGGTAATCAGACAAGTTTTGCCTATGATGGTATGAATAACCTGACCAGTACAAAGAATGCACTGGGACATGAAACAAAAATGAGTTACGATAACCGTAACCGGCTAAAGGGAGCCAAAGACCCGGAAAATAATAGTGCCATGTACAGTTATGATGGTAATGGAAATGTAACCAGCATCAGTTTGCCCAATGGCCGGTCTATAAATTATACATACGATCAGCTAAACCGGGTAACGAATATCAGCGATGCCACAGGCACTATTGGTACTTACACCTATGATAAAAAAGGTAATGTAACCAGCTATACAAACGGTACCGGAGCAATAACATCAGCTACTTACGATAGCCTTGATAGGATAAAACAGATAACTGACCCGCTGGGTAACAGTTCTTCTTATACGTATGATAAAAATGATAATATTATATCAACCACCGATCGGGAAGGAAGAACCAGTCATTATACCTATGATAGTCTTGATAGGGTGAAGACTTATACCGACAAGAATGGTTTTATAATAACAGTTGGGTATGATGCAGAAAGTAATATCATTTCACTAACAGATCAGAATAATAATACCACTACCTATACTTACGACAGTCTGAACCGGAGAAAGATGATGACCTATCCCGATGGTAAGTATATGCAATATGGCTACGATAAAAAGGGAAATCGGATTAGCGTTAGATTAACGGATGGCACTATCATCACTAACCAGTATGACACATTAAACCGGGTAATCAATCGTATATTGCCGGGCGGCGAAGTATTTACCTATACGTATGATAAACTAAACCGTGTACTTACAGCTACTAACAATAGTGGTACAGTAGTTTTTACTTACGACAACCTTAACCGGGTAACAACAGAAAGCTTTGATGGGAGAACAACAAGGTATCACTACAGCATAGCCGGAAGAACACAGACTATTATATATCCTGATAGTACGACGGTGATAAAAGAGTTTGATACCAGAAACAGGCTCGCCAAAATTTTAAAAGACAGTGCAACGGTAGCCGAGTATGTTTATAATAACGCTAACCAAATGACGGGTAAAACATTTGCCAATGGAGTAAGCAGCACTATGCAGTATGACTTTGCCAATCGATTAAATTCAATTATTACCGGAACAATACAAAATACTTCGTTTACCTATGATAAGGAGATGAATAAAACTGCTATTAACCGGCTTAACAATCCATCTTTATCAGAACAGTTTACCTATGACAATGGCTACCGCCTTACCAACTATAAAAGAGGCCCGGTTGGCAGTCCAGCAATACAAAATACATACACTTACGATGCGGTGGGAAACCGTACGGCTGCCAATTTGAACGGAGCATCTACCACTTACGGCATCAATAGCATGAACCAACTGACAGGGGTAAACAGTACCAGTTTTACATTTGATGATCGGGGCAATATTACTTACGACGGAATATTTTATAAAACGTATGATGCAGAGAACAGACTGAAGAAGGATTCTGCTTCGCCAGCTTCGGTTATTACCTATGGCTATGATGCGATAAACAGAAGGATAACAAAAACGATAAATGGCAGCACTTTAAAATACACCTATAGTGGTATCGCACAGATAGAAGAAAGGAATAGTGGCAATGAGCTGCTGAACCGTACCGTTTTTACAAACTTCTTATCACCGGTACTGAATGAGAAGAACGGCACCAGTTATTATTATCACCAAAATGAATTAAACTCCGTTGAAGCTATCAGCAACAGTAGCGGACGATTGATAGAAAGTTACCGGTATGATGTTTATGGCAAACTTAACAGGTATGACAGTTCAAATAATCCACTGCTCTCTTCAATAGCCGGGAACCGTTTTGGATTTACCGGGCAGGAATACGACAGTGCCACCGGCAGCTATCGTTTTTTCTTTAGAAATTATTCTCCCGAACTGGGTGTTTTTAACCAGAGGGACCTGATCGAATATGAAGACGGAATGGGTATGTACCAGTATGTGGGAAACAATCCGGCGAATGGCATAGATGTGTTAGGGTTAATGGGCATGCACGAACCATACTATCCACCACCACCACCAAAACCAAAACCGGAAGACTGTGATGATGTCAAAGTTGGAATAGATCTCAGGAATGTATGGGACATACCGATAGTCCCTTTTGATGATTGGGCAAGAGATTTAGGAGGGGCGCAACATTCATCAAAAGAGGAAAGCGATCAATATGTAGGTTCTTTTTCTAAGTCATTTGCAGCAACGGGAGGAGCAAATATGATTTCATACGAACTAACAGGAAAATTCGTGGTGCAGAATGTAGCACAAGGGGCAATGAAATTTGGGACAGCAGTTGCAGGCTCTACGGGAGCTGCTTATGCAGGAGCTGTTGGTGCACCTATAGTTGCAGTTGGCTTATATGAATCACATTTGCATGAAGAACAGGCGAAACGTGACGCACACTTGAGTGAACTTGAAGCAGAGAGTTATATGTGGCAGAACGCGGATGACGAATGGGAAAAAACTGAAAGAATATACAAATTGAGCAGGCTTGAAGCCGCAAGAAGAAAAAGAGATGAAATATATAATCGTCCATGTCCCGAAGGAGGCACAAGGATAAGATACCGACTGGTATGGGATGAAAAGTCGCAAATGTGGGTCCTTATTCCCATCGATCCCAACCTCATCACCGGCCCTGATGGCCAACCTGATAAAAAATGGGTAAGTGTAAAAGACCGCATGCCTTATACTATTTTATTTGAAAATGATTCAACCGCAACGGCACGTACGAGATATATAAAAATAACAACACCAATTGAACCCAAACAAGACCCGGCTACCCTGGAGTTAGGAAGCTTTGGTTTTAACAACCAGAGTTTTGAGATTCCTACTGGTACCGCTTCTTATTATCAGCGGTTAGATGCAAGGGATTCAACTGGCTTGTATGTGGACATTACTGCTGGCTATGATGTAATTAATAATCAGGTGTTCTGGGAGTTGCAAGGTATAGACCCCCTTACGCTGTTGCCACCAGAAGATCCATTGGCCGGTTTCCTGTTTTTACAAGATAGCACACAACCCGATTACGGTAATGGCTTTGTCAATTTCAGTATGAAACCATTACAATCGGCGCAAACATTAGACACTATTGGTGCAAGGGCATTTATCGTTTTTGATCAGAATGAAGTAATACCGACTAATATACATGCGAATACCATTGATGCAGTGGCACCAATAAGCAGCATTACCAACTTACCGGATATAACACCCGATACTGAGATTACACTTACTTACACAGGTACAGATGATCCCATTGGATCGGGACTGAAACATTATTCTGTCTATGTGACGGATGATAATGGCCCACCAGAGTTATATCTGTCCAACTTTACCGGAACAGACACCACCTTTAACGGAGTAGCAGAACATACTTACAAGTTTTATATAACCGCCACCGATACCGCCGGTAATGTAGAAGTACTGAGGTTATTGGACAGTGTAAAGATTTCGAATGGGCAATATGTAATTTGCCCGGGCGATAATATAAGTTTCGATTCTAAAATGACCGGCACCACCTACCAGTGGCAGGTAGATAATGGAACCGGGTTTACTGCTGTTACTGATGGCGGAATCTATAGCGGGGCCACTAATGCTATATTAAACCTTAATGCAGCAACTTCAAGGATGTATGGTTATCACTACAGTTGCCTGGTGAATGGAAGTATATTCAGCGATCTGTTCCTGTTAAAGTTTGGTATAACCTGGGAAGGAACCATCAGCACAGCCTGGGAAAACCCGGCCAACTGGAGTTGTAATAGTTTACCGGATATGAATACGGATGTAATTATCAACGGGGGCAAAACAAATTACCCGGTGATAACCTCCAACCCGACAGTAAGGACACTTAAATTGAATCCCGGTGCCACAGGAACTGTGAATACAGGGTTTACATTAACTGTTGTGAAATAAATCAAAAGAGCTGTTGCTAATTAGCAGCAGCTTTTTTCAATATTGTTATTATGAACAAAGTTTGCATCCCAACCAGTAAAGGAATTAAAGAGGTGATGACAGCCAACATCATCAGGGTAGAAGCTAGCAGCAACTACAGCAAGGTTTATTTTATGAATGAGTATCCGCTGACAGTGGCAAAGCTATTGCAATGGTTTGAAAATAAATTGCCGGTTACAATTTTTTTTCGCATCCACCGGGGACATATTGTAAACAGAGAATTTATTACAGCAATTTCAGCAGACAATAAATTAATACTGTCTAATGGGGAGCAATTTCAGGTGAGTAGAAGAAAGCAAACAGCATTCAGAAAGATGGTCATTTAAGTTTCTGGTCATTTTACATCAAAATCCACCACCACCTTTTCCGTTTTCGGATGGCTTTGGCAGGTAAGGATATATCCTTTCTCCACTTCTTCATCTTCCAGCCCCCAGTGCACATCCATCATCACTTCGCCTTCAACCAGTTTGGCTTTACAGGTGCAGCACATGCCACCTTTGCAGGCATAAGGAAGATCGGCGCCCTGTTTCAATGCGGCATCAAGAATTGTTATATCGCTTGTCAGAGAAAGATCAAAGTCAATCGAACGTCCATCCATTTTTAATGTAATCTTACATTTTGGCTCGTTATCATCTGTGGACTGTTGACCGTTGACCGTTGACCGTTTCTGTCCTCGTGAAGTAAACAATTCAAAATGAACTTTCTTTTTATCAATTCCTTTTTTTTCTAAAAGTTCTTTTACAGAAAAAATCATTTCTTCTGGTCCACAGATAAAAAAATCATCACCAGATTTAAAGTCAATCAGTTTGTCCATGTCGATAAGTTTCTCAGTATTGATTCTTCCAAAATTCAAAAGAGTATCAGTTTTTTCACGGCTCAGAATATTAAAATAACTGAACCGTTCCATGTATTTATTCTTCAATGCTTCCAGCTCTTCAAAG
>JBARSW010000366.1:0-2978 GCA_049644925.1 Chitinophagaceae bacterium
AGTTCTGGTTCAGGAACAGACAGGCATCCATACTAAGTTTTGCCAAAGTATCGGCAACGTTTGATAAAGATTGTGCTACTATTCTTTCGGCTTTTCCTCTTCCCATTTGGGCATACACTACATTGTACTTCAAATCATCAAAACCCAATAGTTTTGTTGTCATCTTCCGGTTGATAGGGAAAGACGAACCATAACCTGCAGCAGAGCCCAATGGATTTTTATTCACCACATCATAAGCCGCTTTGATTGTAATTACATCATCTGCCAGGCTCTCAGCGTAAGCACCAAACCAAAGCCCAAAGGATGAAGGCATGGCTAATTGTAAATGCGTATAGCCTGGCAGTAAATGCTCTTTATACTTTTCGCTTTGTGATTGTAATAATTCAAAAAAAGGCTGAATAGTTTTAACCAGTTCTTCCAATTCACTTCTTAAAAATAATTTTACGTCAACAAGCACCTGGTCATTACGGCTTCGGGCACTGTGAATTTTTTTCCCAGTGTCGCCCAATTTTTGTGTAAGTAATAATTCTACTTGCGAATGAATATCTTCAACATTATCCTGGAGTTTGAATTCTCCTTTTTGTATTTGCTGATAGATATTCTTTAATTCTTTTTGTAATTCTGTTAATTCAGCTTTTGTCAATAATCCAACAGATTCCAACATTTCAATATGGGCTAAAGAACCCAATACATCAAAGGCCGCCAAGTACATATCCATTTCTCGGTCTTTACCAACGGTGAAAGTTTCTACTTCCTTTAATGATTCTTTATCTTTTTGCCAGAGTTTCATAATACAAGGGTTTAAGCCTGAAGGAATAGGGCGTAAGGACTTCGGTAGTTGTATTCCTTTTACCTAATTCCTTATACCATTTACCTCCTAAACTATTTGTTCTAATAATCTAATGTACAAATCAATTCCATTCTTTATTTCATCAATGTAAATGTACTCATCTGCGGTATGACTTCTGGCAGAATCTCCGGGCCCCATTTTTAATGTGGGAAAAGGCATTAACGCTTTGTCGGAAGTTGTTGGTGAACCGTAATAAGTTCTTCCAAGTTTAATTCCTGCTTTTACCAGGGGATGGTCTAACGCAATGGATGTAGAACGAAGCCTTGTGCTCCTTGGCATTACTTCACACTGTACGTTTAATTTAATGATGTCAATGATTTCTTCAAAACTGTATAATTCATTAACTCTTGTATCCACTACAAATTTGCAAACCGGCGGAACAACATTATGTGCTTTGTTTTCAGTCTCAATAACTGTCACACTCATTTTTGAAGGCCCCAGCAGTTCTGATATTTTGTTGAATTGATAGGAGTGGAGCCACTCTATATCTTTTAATGCTTTGTAAATGGCATTCTCGCCTTCATTTCTTGCTGCATGGCCAGCCTTACCATGACTAATACAATCCAGCACCATCAGGCCTCTTTCTGCCACAGCCATTTGCATTTGAGTAGGTTCACCAACAATTGCACAATCTATTTTAGGCAAATAAGGCAACGTATATTCAATACCACCTGTGCCACTGATTTCTTCTTCGGCAGTTGCCGCAAAAATGATATTGTATTTTAGATGCTGTTTGTCGAATAAATATAGATAAGTGGCTAATAATGAAGTTAGGCATCCTCCGGCATCATTACTTCCCAGTCCATACAATTTCCCATATTCAATTACAGGAAAGAAGGGGTCTTTTGTATATTGCGGATTTGGTTTTACGGTGTCATGGTGAGAATTCAAAAGAATGGTTGGCTTTTTCTCATCATAATATTTATTCAGTGCAAATACATTGTTACCAACTCTTGTATGTTCAATTCCCCTTGTTCCAATGAAACGGCACAATATTCCGGCCGTTTGTTCTTCTTCTTTACTGAAAGATGGAGTTGAAACCAATTCTTTCAACAAGGCCAAAGCATCATCCTGTAATATTTTAATATCGCTATTCATTAATAATTGTTGTTCCGGAATTTCCGGTTATTAAGTCTTTTAGATTTTCTGCTTTGCCAATAATAACTTTCTTCACACCGTTTTCCAAAGCGGCAAAAGCATTATCAATTTTGGGTATCATTCCTGCAAATATTTTAGCCCCTTCTTTTAATTTACTATATGATTCCGGGTTTATAATATTTAATACGGTTGATTCATCGTTTACATCAAGTAATACTCCGCTTTTTTCAAATGAATAAATCAGTTGCACCGCATAAGAATTACTCATTCCCTTTGCAATCTCCTGTGCTACTGTGTCGGCATTGGTATTCAGTAATTGTCCATTATGGTCATGTGTAATGGGAGCAAAGACAACGGAAATATTTTTTTCCAGCAAATGATTTAATAAGTCAGTGTTAATGGCATCTACATCACCAACAAATCCGTAATCAAGAAGAGGGTGGTTTCTTTTGTGTGCCAGTATTGCATTGCCATCAGCACCGCAAAGGCCTATTGCATTGCAATTATTGGCTTGAAGTGTGGCGACTATATTTTTATTGATAAATCCGGCATACACCATGGTGACTATCTTCAGGGTTTCTGCATCAGTAATTCTTCTACCATCAACTAATTGTTGGTCGATGCCGAGTTTTTCGGCAAGTCGTGTCGCTAATTTTCCCCCACCATGTACCAGTATTTTGTTGCCTTCTATGGCTGCAAAGTCCTTCAGAAATGAAGCAAGCTTTGCTTCATCATCAATGATGTTGCCACCAATTTTTATTACATATATATTTTTACCCCCATCCCCCAAAGGAGAGTAAAGAAACTTTATATGTGAATTAATGTTCATACGAAAAAATTGTTTTTTATTCGAGTCTTGCTTAACGCCCCTTTAAGGAATGGGGGCTTCTTAGTATTTCTGCTAGAACTGCCTGGGCAGCCCACACCCGGTTGCCTGCTTCCAGGGTAATAATGCTGTTTGGTCCATCCAATATCTCATCACTAAGTTCCACATTTCTTCTTACCGGGAGACAATGCATAATTTTCGCAT
>JBARSW010000367.1:0-2747 GCA_049644925.1 Chitinophagaceae bacterium
CATACAACCACTAATCTGTATTCATTTGTGCCGCTTACTGTGGGGGGGATGGATGTACTTACAAACACATTGGCAACCGAGGTTACCAATGTGTTTGATAATGGACTAAAGAACCGAATTGTTGTTCAGTCAACTGATAGATTACGGGTGTTAAGATATGACCCAAGTGCAGGAGGTGTATGGTCTTCAATAAATATTACCGGACCGGTAGATAAAGTGGTGGCTGCTGATAAATTTTAAGGATGAGGCATCACATACAATAGCAGATACCCGTTTTTACTTTGCCTGGTCTGATTCTGTGTCTTCATTCTTTTCTATAACCGGCTCATTTAGTATAACAATACGGGACTTTCTCTTTTTGGCACGGCTCATCATTGTCATGTTCAGCATTTCTACTGCAAAAGAGAAAGCCATTCCAAAATAAATATAATTTTTAAGGTGTAGTTGGTGTGCCGCTTCACTATCCCAGCCTTCCATAAGCAAGCTTAGTCCAATCATTACAAGAAAGGAGAGAGCCAGCATTTTCAATGTGGGGTGTTTATGAATAAACCCGGAGATAGCAGGACTGAATAAAAACATTATAGTCATAGCGATAACAACAGCCGCAATCATTATTTCTACATGTTTGGCAGTACCACCTGCAGTGATGATGCTGTCGAAAGAAAAAACAGCATCTATCAACATGATCTGCCCGATAGCCTGTGCAAACGAAAGTGGTTTTTGATTTCTATTCATTTCATTCGGATCCTCGCCTTCCAGCTTATGGTGTATCTCCATTACTGATTTATAAATCAGGAACAAACCACCTGACAGCATAACCAGGCTTGCCAGGTCAAATCCTTTTCCAAACCAATGTTGCGGAATAATATATTTTCCTTTTTGCGACAGCAACCATCCCAGTCCCATAAGTAAAATACTCCGGGAGAGGATACCGGTGATCATCCAAAGACGACGGGCTTTTTTTTGTTCTTTATCTCCTTTCAGCCGGTTAAGAATAATGCTGACGAAAATAACATTGTCAATACCCAATACTACTTCCAGTATAACGAGTATAAAAAAGCTGATAATACTTTCTGAGGTAAACAGGTACTCCATTTAGAAATGCTATTAAAAATTAATTATTGAGTGTTTTACAAATATTTTTTACAATCGCAGGACCTTCATAAATAAAACCGGTCCACACCTGCACCACTAAAGCTCCGGCAGCAATTTTTTCTTTTGCATCTTCTCCGGTAAATATACCACCTGATGCCATAATGGGAATTTTTCCCTGTGTTTTTTCACTAATATATTTTACCACTTCCGTGCTTCTTTTCTTTACCGGTAACCCACTCAAACCTCCGGCACCCATAGCTTCGACTTTTGTTTTCGGGGTAATAAGATCTTCCCGGCTTATGGTGGTGTTTGTTGCCACCAGTCCGTCTAAGTTAATTTCCAAAGCCAGCTCAATTACGTCGTCAATTTGTTCCTTTGTCAGATCGGGAGCAATCTTTAATAATAAAGGTTTTGACTTTGGTTGTGTTGAATTGATTGTTTGTAAATGTGTAAGAATTTTTCTCAATGATTCTTTTTCCTGCAATTCTCTAAGCCCTGGTGTATTTGGCGAACTCACATTCACAACAAAATAATCGACAAATGGATGCAGTTCTTTAAAACAAATCTCATAATCTTTCCAGGCATCTTCGTTAGGGGTTATTTTGTTCTTACCAATATTACCACCTATACTCAGCCGTGAGTGGTGAGTGGTGAGTGGTGAGTTGCCATACTTTTTATTTCGAACTTCGTATTTTTCTTTCCAACATTTTAATCTTTCTGCAACAACTTTAACTCCTTCATTATTAAATCCCATCCTGTTTATTAGCCCTTTATCTTTTACAAGACGAAAAACCCTGGGCTTATCATTGCCTGGTTGAGGTAATGGAGTAACTGTACCTATTTCCACAAATCCAAAACCCAGGCACTCCAGTTCTCTTAAGTAACTGGCATTTTTATCGAATCCGGCTCCAAGGCCAACCCGGTTAGGAAATTTCAGATTCCAGCTTTCAAACTCCAGATTTCCTTTTGGTTTAAACATTGCCGCCAGCAGCTTCTTAAATCCGATGCTGCACAATATTTTCAAGCTGTGCATGGAAAAATAATGAACCTTTTCCGGCGAAAAACAAAATAATAAACTACGTAACAGGTAATACATAATGGTTGCGAAGATAAATGAAGTTTGCTGTAGGTTTTGGTAGGTAAATCAAGTCTCGTTATTTTTGGTATAGAAAGTTGCATAAACAACTTTTTTGGCAGATGGCAAATGGTTCATAGTTCATTGCGAATTAAAACTTGTCATTTACCTGGAACTATGAACCATTAACAGATAATTATTTCTACCATGCAGGAAGCATATATTATTGCCGGATACAGAAGTGCTGTTGGAAAAGCCAAGCGGGGCGGGTTTCGTTTTTATCGTCCGGATGACTTAGCTGTTGATGTGATAAAAGGGTTGATTGCCTCTGTTCCACAACTGGAGGCAAAGAGAGTGGATGATGTGATTGTTGGTAATGCAGTACCGGAAGCTGAGCAGGGCTTGCAAATAGGTAGGATTATTGCTGCCCGGGCATTAGGTTTTGATATTCCGGGTATGACGGTGAACCGATATTGTGCTTCTGGCTTGGAAACAATCGGTATTGCAACTGCTAAAATTCGGATGGGCATGGCTGATTGTATTATTGCGGGCGGTACCGAAAGTATGAGCCTGGTTC
>JBARSW010000368.1:0-3133 GCA_049644925.1 Chitinophagaceae bacterium
ATATTGCTGGCAAAATATTTCAAGGCACTAAATAATAATGAACGAACAATTCTATTTGTCGCATTTACTGCTGAAGAAATAGGGGGCTTTGGTTCACAATATTTTTCACGAACAGTTGATGCAGATATAGTAATGGCAATGTTCAACATAGAAATGATAGGTACAGAAAGTAAATGGGGGAAAAATACTGCTTATATCACCGGGTATGAAAAATCAACTATGGGAGAAATTCTGACCAACAATTTAAAAGGAACCGAATTCTCTTTTTATCCTGACCCCTATCCAGTGCAACAATTATTTTATCGTTCGGATAATGCCACATTTGCAAAATTAGGTGTGCCGGCACATACTATCTCTACTTCTAAGATGGATAGCGAACCAAACTATCACAAACTAACTGACCATACTGAAACATTGGATATGGGTAATATGGCTATGATAATCAAAGCCATTGCATTAAGTGCTAAAAGTATTGTTACAGGAAAGGAAACACCAACGAGGTTGAGTTTGGAAGAGTAATTTTAGATTTTCACGGCCACACTATGTACCGCATCACTCATCTCTTTAATAAGCGATGCATCTTTTTCAATTGCATTGCCAACTACGATCACATCCGCACCAGCTTTGCAATTCAAATAGGCTTTTTCAGGTAGTATAATACCGCCGCCAACGATCAGGGGGGCTTCTAAATGGTCGGCCACCGCTTTTATCATGCTTTCAGTAATGGGCCGTTTGGCTCCGCTGCCAGCATCCATGTATATCAGTTTCATTCCCAGCATTTCTCCGGCCATTGCTGTACACATGGCAATCTCATTTTTATCGGCAGGTACGGGTGCTGCATTGCTGATATAAGAAACTGTTGTTGGGGCACCGCCGTCTATAACAATATAACCGGTAGGCATTATCTCTAATCCGCTTTGTTTTACAAAAGGAGCGGAAACAACATGCTGGCCAATTAGTAATTCAGGATTACGACCAGATATAAGGGAGAGATATAATAAAGCGTCAGCATACTTGCATACCTGCGAGGGGCTCCCTGGAAACAAAATAACGGGGATATCGCAATTCTGTTTGATATGCTGTACACATTCATCCAGGTGATTGGATATAACCAGGCTGCCACCTACCAGCAAATAATCAACTTGTGCGGAAGTAGAAAGTTCAATAAGGTCATCTAATAAGGATGTATTGACCTTATCAGGGTCAATCAATACCGCAAAGGATTTTTTACCCTGCTTTTTCTTATCTGCTAATGCGTTATAAATAGTTGACTTCATCCGGTACCTGTTGATTACTGCAAAAGTGCGAAAAACTTTCCGCATTCCCCTCTCAAAAATCAAAATGATGTTTTGAGCGTAAACAACATCAAATAATTGCAAAAAGGTAGTTTATTACTGGCGTTTTTTCAATAGACAAATTGATTATAATGGACATTAAATTATCCTGTTTTTTTGAGGATTTTGTGAATGTTCTTAACACTATTTTAATCTGTAAAAAATAATTATATATAAGAATTCCAATCGGTTAATTCAGGGTTTCAAATTTTGGATTGCTTACGTACGGCACAAACGAAGATTTTACTAATATTCATGATCATCAATTTTAATTTTTTGTTTGAAGATGGTAAGGCTTACCAGTAAAGGGTTGTAGCCTTTTTGTTTTATCAAATATGCCATCAGTAAGGGTTTCAGGAGAATAATACTTAGAAACCCTTGCTAGTTTTGACTTTTGAATGAAAAATATTTTGTAATGTTTTTTTTAGTAATTGCGATCTTATTTTCCAAAAATTTTTTTCCAAAAAATAGAAACACACTGTGAAAAAAATGCAAGAGGCAGTACAGGCTTGAGTTGGGGCATTTCTTCCCATCCTTATCCACAGAATGTTAATATCTCTGTCTATGAATTACAGATACTTAAAAATATTTTCGTAACGACCTAGTACAGTTATCTAACCCGAGAAATTATTTTTTAGTTATGGCTACCAAATCCAGGGCATCCGCAAAAAGCGGTTTGCAGTTTCCACGTCGCTTTACCCGAGATGACGTTAATGTATACGATTTGTTTGAATATGATTACCGCACTTCAGTAATCAGAAACCCCAGTGGTGAAATTGTGTTTGAAATGAATAATGTTGAAGTGCCCAAACAATGGAGCCAGATTGCAACAGATATTCTTGCACAAAAATATTTTAGAAAAGCAGGTGTACCTCAGCCTGATGGCAGCATGGGCAGAGAAACTTCAGCCAAAGAAGTAGCGCATCGCATGGCTAATTGCTGGAAGGTTTGGGGTGAACGTTACGGCTATTTTGCATCTGCATCTGATGCATCGGTTTTTTATGACGAGCTGGTATATTCTATCCTTAACCAGATGTGTGTGCCCAATTCACCACAATGGTTTAATACTGGGTTGTATGAAAGTTATGGCATAGCCGGGAAACCACAGGGTCACTATTATGTTGATCAGACAGACGGTGAATTAAAAAAATCAAAGAATGCTTATGAACGTCCACAACCTCATGCCTGTTTTATCCTAAGTGTGGATGATGATTTGGTGAACGAAGGAGGTATTATGGATCTGTGGGTTCGTGAAGCAAGAATCTTTAAATATGGTTCCGGAGTAGGAACAAATTACTCCAACCTTCGGGGAGCCGGGGAAAAATTAAGTGGTGGTGGCACTTCATCAGGCCTGATGAGTTTTCTGAAAATTGGTGACAGGGCTGCCGGTGCTATTAAATCCGGTGGAACTACCCGCCGTGCTGCTAAAATGGTTTGCCTTGACCTGGATCATCCGGAAATCATTGATTTCATCAACTGGAAAGTAGAAGAAGAAAAGAAAGTAGGGGCACTGATTGCAGCAGGTTATCCCTCCGGTTATGAAGATGAAGCATACAGAACTGTTAGCGGACAAAATTCCAATAACTCAATCCGCATACCAAATTCTTTCTTTCAAATATTAGAAGATGATGGTGATTGGGAATTGAAAGGCAGAATGGACGGAAGAGTAATTAGTAAAATACCGGCAAGAGAATTATGGAACCAGATTGCTTATGCAGCCTGGCGTTGTGCTGATCCCGGAACTCAGTACAATACTACCATCAATGAATGGCATACTTGTCCAGAAGGTGGTGAGATAA
>JBARSW010000369.1:0-3094 GCA_049644925.1 Chitinophagaceae bacterium
GTTTTTCATTGGCATATTTGGCGGAGCACTAGCAAGCAATCCTCCGGAACCGCCGCCTCTTGATGGTTTAAGCCTGGTAGTGATGTATGAAGTATTGATAGATATTTTTAACCTGTCATTCAGAGAAGTATGATTCACATTCAAATTCCCTGAAATTCTTTCAAATGAAGGGCTTCCTCTTGTAATATCATTTTGTTTTTGATAACCGCCACTCGCATAAAAATTCAATCTCTTTTCACCACCGGATAAATTTGCCTGTGCATTAATTGATGGGTCATTATTCCCAAACTCAAAATCAGTCCAGTCGGCAGTGGCCTTGGTAGAATCCCAAACCAACAGGTCAGGTGCATTATTAGCAGTAGGAATTATGGGGTTAATGGCAACCCCTGTGGTAGGATTATGGTTGCCCATATCAAATGCATCACGACGCATTTGTCTGTAAGCTGCCAGTGTAAGTCTTTCAGGCAAATAAGTTGCTCTGTTAGACATTGTACTTACATCAATATTAAATCGTGTAGCCCCAAGTTTTGCTTTTTTTGTTGTTATCAACACTACACCATTGGCGCCTCTGGAACCATAAATGGCTGTGGCATCTGCATCTTTTAATATTTCAATACTTTCAATATCTGCCGGATTAATAGCGTTCATATTCGAACTGCCAAATGTCATATAGGAACCGATAGCAGTACCAAGGCCCCTGTTTGGATCCGGGAGAATAGCTCCATCCACAATAACTAAGGGCTGATTACCTGCCTGAATTGTATTGATACCCCTGATTTGTATTTCTGTACCACTTCCTATTGAACCAGTGTTTTGATTTATTGAAACTCCAGCCATTCTGCCCTGCAATGCCTGTAAAGGATTGGCCACAGGCTGGCGGTCAATTGCATCTGCTTTAAGTGTCGTAACAGCACCTGTTTTATACCTCCGGGTTGTCTTCCCATATCCGATTATTTGTATTTCATCTAAAGGAGAAATACGTATCTTAACGGTTACTACTACTGATGTTTTTCCATTTACCGCCACTTCCTGTGTTTCAATATTTACTCCTGTAAAAACCATCACAGCCTTTTCATCTACTCCCTCAAGAATAAAAGTTCCATTTACACCTGTTGTTGTACCCTGGTTAGTACCTTTTACAATAACAGAAATACCGTCAAGCAATTCTCCAGCCTCACTTCTAACCAAACCACGAACTGTAATTGGGGGCGGGGGAAGTGGGATTGTCAGTTTCTCTTCCTCTTTAATAATTTTACTTTTTGCCTTAACAATAATAGTAGAATTAACTATTTCGTAAGTGATCGGTAAGTTTTTAAAACATTCATTAAGAACGTCTTTCAATTCTCCATTTTTAATAGTTATATCTACTTTCCCTGCCTGATCCAACAGTTCATCCTCATAAAAGAACTGGTAACCGGTTTGCTTGTTTATCTGCCGGAATATCTTCTGCAATGAAGCATTTTTTTCCGAAAGCGTCACTTTTTGTGAATAACCATTTGCACTTACTTGCAAACAGGCAGCCAGTAAAAAGATTGACATCAGTTTCATAATCAACAGTGTTTTGGTAATAGTCTTCCGCCTTAACGGAATTGAACAAAAAGCAGTTAAATGCATAACTTTGATTGGTTTGGGTTAAACAATTGTTTTTCATTCCGGCTTTTTGGCCGGAATACACTCAGTATAATAATTGGGCAACCCTAACATCCCGCCGTCCTGACTAGACCTCAGGGCGGTTTTTTGTTGGAGTTGATATAAGAACTCTCTTTATTGAAACACTATAATTTTCTTCTCCTCGATTCTGAACTGTATTCCGGCTTTTTCCATAATCTTCAATACTTCCGAAATATTGTTACTACGACTTACAATAGCGGAAAAAGATTTTTTACTGAAATCGCCTTCAAATTGAACATCCACATTATACCATCGGCTGATCTGCCGCATAATAGTTTTTATATCGGTACGGGTAAATTGAAACATGCCTGCTTTCCATGCAATGATTTCATCGGTATCTATATTACTAACAACTTTGATACCTTCTGAAACCTGTGCTTGCTGACCCGGCATCAATAAGGATGATTGACCATTTTGTGCTGATACTTTTACTCTTCCTTCCAACAGTGTTGTTTTGATTGTTGGTTCATCACTATAGGAATTAATATTGAAATGGGTTCCCATTACTTCTACTTCGCCCCCATCTCCTAAAGGAGTATTTATTTTTACCTTAAATGGCATGGATATGTTTTTCGCTACTTCGAAGTAAGCTTCACCGGTGATATCAACCTGTCTTGCTTTGCCGGTAAAGGCAGCAGGGAAATGAATGGAGGAGGATGCATTCAACCACACTTTAGATCCATCGGCCAGCGTCAATTGATACTGACCTCCCCGTGGTGTGGAAATGGTGTTGTAGATAACTTCTGTGCCCCCAACACCTAAAGGGGAGCCAGAACCTTTATAAGCAAGTTGCCCATTATCTAATTTTATTACTTTCACATTTCCCTGGTTAGCCAGGTTGCCATTAGCGGCACTGTCTAATATAATTTGTGAGCCATCGGCTAAAATGAGTATTGCTTTATTACCGCCGGGAGCGATATCAATTTGAGGAGGCTTAGTATTTGCTGTTTTGGTACTGGGATTATTCTCTTTTTTAAAGTATAATAAGTAAGCACTGGTTGCCAGTAATAAAATGATAGTGGAAGCTGCTGCAACTTTTTTCCAGTTGTTTAAGCTGAAGAGCTTTGCCGGTTTTGATGAACCTTTTATTTTTTCACGGATTCTCTCCAATAGTTGTATGGCTCTTTCGTCTTTTTGATCCTCATCGTGCTGCACATTTTCTGAGAACTGTTCCTGCATGAGATGTTGCAATACAGCTGTATCGTTACTCTCAATATAATCAAGCAGCCATTGCCGGTCATCGTCTGACCATTTGCTGCTTTCCATTATGCTTTTTATTTTTTGCCTGAAGTCTTCCACGATGTGCTCTTTTTACTAAATACAAACAGACAGGCAATTCGGGGGGGTACTAGCTTTTTTTGAATCTTGCTGATGAACTTATAAGGAGTTAACAAAGAAAAGCGAAACCATTCCAATACCGCTT
>JBARSW010000370.1:0-2339 GCA_049644925.1 Chitinophagaceae bacterium
ACAAGGAGTGGTTTGCTTACGGCACCATTACTTTCGAGGTTTGCCATTAAATCAAGATTGGAATATTATACTTCAGCTGTTTTGAATAAGATCATACATCGTTCTGCAGGAATTTTGGGAACTTTTATTTCAAAAGAAGCGGTGGAAGAAATTGGAAGGAGAAGCCGGGGTACTCCAAGAGTTGCCAATGGATTGCTGCGCAGGGTTCGGGATTTTGCACAGGTATTGAATGATGGTCAGATTGATTTCGGCATTACCCAGCATGCTTTAAATGCATTGAAAGTAGATGAACATGGATTGGATGATATGGATAACAGGATACTTACCACCATCATCGATAAATTCAAAGGCGGTCCTGTTGGCATCACCACCATTGCCACTGCAGTAGGTGAGGAAGCAGGCACACTGGAAGAAGTTTATGAACCTTTCTTAATACAGGAAGGATTTTTGCAACGTACACCGAGAGGAAGAGAAGTTACTGCGAAGGCCTACGAACATCTTGGTAAATCCCTTCCGAAATCTTCAGGTAATTTATTTTCATAAAAATAAAAAAGCTGTTCAAAAATTGAACAGCTCCTGTTATTTACTCCCCTTTAGGGGTTGGGGGCTTACTGCACCACCAACCTGAATCCATTTCCATGGATATTCACTATTTCAATTTTCTCATCATCTTTTAGATACTTGCGGAGTTTGGCAATATACACATCCATGCTGCGGCCATTGAAATAAGTATCACTGCCCCAGATTTTCTTTAATGCCTGGTCTCTTGGCAACAAATCATTCAGGTGTTCAGCCAGCATTTTCAATAACTCATTTTCTTTGGGTGATAATGTTTGTGTTATCCCGCTGTGAATCAGTTGACGAAGTTTTGGATTGAAATGATAACTGGAAAGATCAAACTCTTTGTTTTCACTTTCTTTGTTTTGTTCCTCATTACGTTTCAGGATGGCTTTTATTTTCATCATCAGCACTTCACTGTCGAACGGCTTGGTGATATAATCATCGGCTCCGAGTTTATAACCCTGTATTACATCTTCTTTCATGGTTTTGGCACTCAGGAAAAAAAGCGGAATATCAGGATCCACATCCCTTATTTCTTCGGCCAGGGTAAATCCGTCCATATTGGGCATCATTACATCCAAAAGGCAAAGGTCATATTTTTCCCGCTGAAAAGCAGCGAGACCAAGGCGGCCATCTCTTTCCAGTGTTACATCATATTCATTTAACTCCAAATAGTTTTTCAATACGTTGCCAAGATTTGGGTCGTCTTCGCACAACAAAATTTTTGATTTCTTAGTGTCCATTTCTAATAGTTTTATTTCTGATTCGTTATTCGTTAATAATCTCATCTCCGATACTCCTCTCCACCTATGGAGAGGGGGGACTGAGGTTTAGATACAAATAAAGTTAAAGCATTTTGAGGGTTAAAGTAACTGAGTAGAATATTTTGTTAAAACACAGTTGTTTCAAACCCTTTGCTATCTACTTTTGCCTTGTATAATAAAAAACTGCGCCATGCATATCACTCCCGACAATAAATTGAAAAAATTAATCGTAATTGGCGACCGGTTGCTGATAAAACCCACCCGGCCTGATGAAAGAACTGCCAGCGGACTATACCTGCCACCGGGTGTGCAGGAAAAAGAAAAAGTACAACAGGGATATGTAATAAAAACCGGGCCTGGCTATGTAATTCCCATGCCGGTGGAAGATGAATCCTGGAAAGGGGAAGAAGATAAAGTAAAATATGTTCCGCTGCAGGCCAAAGAAGGTGATTTGGCAATATTCCTGATGAGTGGTGCCACAGAAGTGATGTATGAAAAAGAGAAATATTTTATTGTACCACAAAGTGCCATATTGATGCTGGAACGGGAGGAGGATTTATAACTAACTAAAAAATTTTAAATTATCTTTCCACAAAATATTTCGATATGTCTGACAGTGCAAAATTCTTAGAAACAGTAAAAACAGGCTATACATTTAAAGGAGAATCTTTTAAAATCGGTTGTGCCATGCTGGATGGCAATGTGGTGGCAGGAGCCGATGTTATGCTTCCTTTTAAAACACTTAACAGGCACGGACTGATTGCGGGAGCCACCGGTACAGGTAAAACAAAAACATTGCAGGTATTGGCAGAAGGATTAAGCGATGCAAGTATCCCAGTGTTGATGATGGATATTAAAGGCGACCTGAGTGGTATTGCAGCGGCAGGAACTTCAAATGATAAAATTGCAGAAAGAAGTCAGAAACTGAATATTGAATTCAAGCCAACGGCTTATCCAACAGATTTGCTGACTTTGAGTAATCAGAAAGGCGCAAGATTACGAGCAACGGTGAGT
>JBARSW010000371.1:0-4576 GCA_049644925.1 Chitinophagaceae bacterium
GTATTAATACAGGGTTTTGAAAATTTTGTTTTGAAAAGTTGTTGGACTTGTTGGAATATTGCTGAGTGAAAAAGAATTGAGATGAACAAAGAAACATTGGATACCGCAAAAGAGAAAATTGAAAAAACTGGTTTTCTGGACATAGAACTGGATCCCACACTAGACCTGTTTGCTGAAATAGAAAAACTTAAAACAGAAAAAAATGCTTTGCTGTTAGCACACTACTACCAGGAACCGGATATTCAGGATGTGGCGGATTATATCGGCGATAGTTTAGGCCTGGCACAGCAGGCAGAAAAAACAAAAGCAGATATGATCGTTTTTGCCGGGGTGCATTTTATGGCGGAAACGGCAAAAATTCTTAACCCCTCTAAAAAAGTGGTGATTCCTGATTTTAAAGCCGGTTGTTCTCTCAGCGATAGTTGCCCGCCACCGTTATTTAAAAAATTTAAAGAAAAACATCCTGACCATGTGGTGGTGAGTTATATAAACTGCAGTGCCGGCATAAAAGCACTGAGTGATGTGATAGTAACCAGCAGCAATGCCCGCATTATTGTTGAAAGTTTTCCTAAAGAACAAAAGATAATTTTTGCTCCGGATAAAAACCTGGGAGCTTATATAAACAAAGTAACAGGCCGTAATATGTTGCTTTGGGATGGTGCCTGTATGGTACATGAAATTTTTAGCCTGGAGAAAATAACTAAACTAAAAATACGCCACCCGCAAGCTAAATTAATTGCCCACCCCGAATGTGAAGAGCCAATCCTTCGCATTGCCGATTATATTGGTTCTACTACGGGATTATTAAAATATACCCAAACAGATACAGCACAGGAATACATTGTGGCAACAGAGACCGGCATACTGCACCAGATGATGAAGGCAGCACCGGGTAAAACATTTATACCTGCACCTCCCAATAATAATTGTGCCTGCAACGACTGCCCGCATATGAAGCTGAACACTCTGGAGAAATTATATCTCTGTATGAAGTATGAAATGCCGGAGATAACGATGGCGGAGGAATTAAGATTGGCAGCAAAGAAACCAATTGAGAGAATGCTGGATATAAGTAAAAAAGCGGGACTGTGATAGATAAAAACCTTACTAATTATATGGGTATTAAAACCGGGAAACCAGTAAAAGGTTTAAATAAAAATTGGAGTACAAAACATATACTTTTATTTAAATTGCTATTAATTTCTGTAATCTGCAATTTATTAACCTTAATGTTTTTTATTGGCAATCGTATTTATCATTCTGATTTTGTTTAAAAAATATTCACCAGTTCTACCCCTAACATAATAATCCTTGGTGACTCAAGAGCACAAGGAGGCAATTGGAAAAAAGGATTAGAAAGAAACGAAGTGAAAAATTATGGCATTGGGGGACTTAATATATCGCAACTTCTTAAGTTGTAACAGAATTGTTTATCAGACCGCTCGGTCTTTTTGATATTTATTCCTTGGTAGGCTGACCAGGATCATTTCTTAAAAGTTGACTGTAATCTAAATTTGAAGCATCAATTAAAACCATAAGGACATGAAACTTCCTTTCTCAATTGATCAATTCTTCAAGGTTTTTTTGGATTATAATTTATCTATCTGGCCACTACAAATACTTTTTTATTTATCGGCACTGCTTGTAATTTTTTTATCACTAATTAAATTACGAGCCTCCGATAAAATAATTTCTCTTATTCTTTCATTTTTTTGGATTTGGATGGGTGTTGTTTATCACCTTGTTTATTTTACGTCAATAAATAAAGCTGGCTGGGTTTTTGGAATAGCTTTTATTTTGCAAGGGAGTTTTTTCTTTTTCTTTAGCTTTATAAGTAAACGCATTTCATTTCGGTTTAACCCAAATATTTATGGAATTACAGGAGGTTTATATATTCTATATGCCCTGGTAATCTATCCTCTCATAGGATATTACCAGGGGCATGTATATCCCGCATCACCAACTTTTGGATTGCCCTGCCCAACAACTATATTCACATTTGGTTTATTACTATGGACAGACAAAAAAATCCCAATACTTTTACTTGGCGTTCCGTTTCTTTGGGCTATAATTGGTTCGTCGGCTGCATTTTCGCTTGGAGTAAAGGAAGATATTGGGTTATTATTTTCGGCTGTTTTCTTTGTTTTCTTAATTGTACTAAAAAATAAAAAACTACGAAATAGCAAAAACGTTTAAGCGACTAATCTCTTTTTATTAAGCCGGCATATCCACCAACAACGGTTACAGCCTCATTACTACCGAGCTTTTTGAATATTTCCGCCTGGAGTCTCTTGTGGTTAGCATTGTCTGAGGCAGGGACTCCGGGCAGATATGATGCAGGAATCCGGTTTTCGACATTTAACTAGGAGTAATTTTTTGTTTCTGAAAATCCCGGCGTAAATTAAACTGAAGTTGGGCACCTTCTCGCTGGCCCACACACCTATTTTGACAGAAAAAAGGTTTCTAAATATGGAAACATTTGTTACCTTTGTGAAAACGAATTTAATTGCAATATTTTCAAACACGATTTTTAGAAGAAGCAGACAAATTCATTGCAGGACTTGACCCCAAAGCTGCAAGGAAAGTATTCTATAATATTGACCTTGCTGAACAAAGTAATGACCCAAAACTTTTCAAGAAACTTCAAAAAGACATTTGGGAATTTAGAACAAAGTTTGGCGGCGTACAAATTAGGTTACTTGCCTTTTGGGACAAAGAAAATAAAACCGAAACATTGGTTTTTGCTACACACGGGTTTATTAAAAAAGTTGACAAGGTACCTGCTAACGATATTGAAAGAGCAAATAACATCAGGAAAAAATATTTTGAAAGCAAACTTAAAAAATAGCATTATGGCAAAGGCGGCAATGAAATCATACACACTTACCGAAATGAAAGATAAATACATCGGTAAGAAAGGTACAAAAGACAGAGACCAATATGAATACGAACTTCGTATGGATGTTTTAGGACGAATGATAAAAACAGCACGACAAGAACGCAAATTGACACAAGAACAATTAGGCGAACTTGTTGGTGTACAAAAAGCACAAATTTCAAAATTAGAAAGCAGTGCTAATAGTGCTACAATTGATACAGTCTTAAAAGTTTTCAAAGCTTTGAAAGCAGACATTCATTTCAATGTAACTATTGAAAAACAATACTTGCGGCTCATATGAAGTGTAAGCCGTCATTATTAAATTTTTAATGCACAAACGAATGATTCGTGAAGACACGAATCGGGTCAGGAAAATAGGGTAAACTGATTTTAATCATTCTGTTGCTCACTATAAAAAGGTTACTTTGCCTTAAATATCCTGGCTATGCGAATCAGATTATTTATTCTGCCAGCCTTTTTAATAGCATCCTTTTTTGCCTGCTCACAAACCGGTTCTAAAGCAAAGAACAAGCAAACTAAAAAAGTAACCTCCACACAAATGGCCACAGGCCGGCTTTATTTACGAAGCATCATGTACATATCCACCGGCAAGGTGGACCTGAGCTGGTATTACCTGGGCGATGACGGAACACTGGTGAAGAATCCTAAAAACGGTGTAAACCCGGTCAACATTAAAGCCGAAAGGGAAAACAATTATGATAAAACAGGTATCTATAAAATTACCGGAAACAAAATCGCAATTACCTGGGCTACCGGTGACGTAAACTCCTTCCAATTAAAATTCAAAGACGGTGATATTGTAGAAATGGACATAATGGGTACCATGATACGGCAAAAAGGATTGCCCAAAGATTTTAAACTAACCGGTACTTACCGTGGTCTTAACAATGGTGGTTTATACAATTTCGAAAGCGATGGAAAATTCTACCGTTCGGTGTTTGAAGAAGGTGAAAAAATTGAAAGAGAAGGAACCTTTACGATTAGTGGCAATAATCTTAACCTTGTTTTTTCGGATGGCACAAAAGAAAAGTGCTTAATTGCCCTGTTTGATGAAGATATTGTAATCAACACCAGTTTCTACTCACCGGAATAAAACAATCAACGTTGAAAGCCACCTATAAACGCCTTATGTAAAAAACACTGCCATGATGATCAAAAAGATTTTTCCGTTCTCTCTTTTACTGGTTTTTGGTTTTACTTTCCCCGCTCTTGCCCAAAAGAAACCCAATATTATTTTTATTCTTGCAGACGATTGCGGTATTGGAGATATTGGTGCTTACGGTGCGGATAAATTCAAAACGCCCAATATTGACAAGCTGGCTAATACAGGTATTACTTTTAACCATTGTTACACCGCAGCATTATGTGGCCCTTCCCGTGCATTGATTCTAACCGGCCGCTATGCTTTTAGAACCGGTGCTACCAGCCAGGTAAAAACAGGAGGGCTTTCGCCGGCAGCAGAAACAATGATTCCGGCCATGCTTAAAAAAGCAGGATACAAAACTGCTTCTGTTGGCAAATGGGGACAATTGCCTTTAACTCCATCAGAGTTTGGATTTGATTATACATTAGTATATAAAGGGAGTGGAATTTACTGGAATACTCAAAACCAGGGAAAAACGCTAATGCTGAATGGAAAGCCCGTTACTGTAAAAGACCATGAGTATATTCCGGACA
>JBARSW010000372.1:0-4161 GCA_049644925.1 Chitinophagaceae bacterium
AACGGATCCCGGCAACCGATTACTACTGCTGGTATTTTATTCCGGATAATTAAATCAGTACAGGGCGGTGATTTCCCAAAATGGACACATGGTTCCAACGAAACATATAAGGTTGATTGGGCAATAAGATTTTTATCTTCTTCTTTAACAGAAGCCAGGCAATTTACCTCTGCATGCGGCTCTCCATATTTTTGATGCCAGCCTTCACCAATGATTTTTTCATTATACACCAATACCGCCCCCACCATCGGGTTGGGTGCCACTGAACCAGCCCCGAGTTTTGCCAGTTCTATACATCGCTTTATATAATGATTGCTGAACATGATTCCGGCAAATGTAAATGAATTAAGTTTGTTGGTATGACTGCCACTGATGCTTATAAAAAAATTACCGGGCAACTAAAAGAAATTTATAACGAAAGCGAAGCTTCCAGTATCGCTGATTGGGTAATGGAATACCTGACCGGAAAATCCAGGCTGGAAAGAGCAGCACAAAAAGAAAGACTCTTATTGACAGATCAGGTTGAAAAGCTCTCAGTAATACTTGCAAGACTTTTGGAGCAAGAACCGATACAATATGTTTTAAATGAATCATGGTTTGGCGGCCAAAAATTTTATGTTGACAAAAATGTACTCATCCCAAGACCAGAGACAGAAGAATTAGTGGAATGGATAGTTTCAGACTATAAAATTCCAATTCATGATATAACAATGCTGGATATCGGGACAGGAAGCGGCTGTATACCCATTTCTCTCTATAAAAAGATACAAAAAGCGAAAGTGTGGAGTTGTGACATAAGCAAAGCAGCACTAAATGTTGCCATTAAAAATGCAGCAATACTGGGTGCTGATATTAATTATATTCAGCTTGATTTTCTGGATACATCATCGTGGAGTAAACTTCCTTCTTTTGATATCATTGTAAGTAATCCGCCGTATGTACCGGAGAAAGATAAAGAACAGATGCATCCGAATGTTTTGCAATTTGAGCCAGCTTCAGCTCTATTTGTTCCAGATGAAGACCCCTTGATTTTTTATAAAGCTATTGCTGAATTTGGCAAAACACATCTTAAAAAGAATGGTAATATTTATCTTGAAATTCATGAAAGCCTGGGAGAAGCAACCACAAAGCTTTTTCGTGAAAATGGATATGTAACAGAACTGAAAAAAGATATGCAACAAAAAGACCGGCTGGTAAAAGCCGGTCGTAAATAATATCGAATCATCGTTTAACGCTTAATCTATCCTGGCCACCACTTTCGCTGTGTCTTTTTTTGCAATCCGCATTATCCGGAATACTTCACCATAATAGGCAGCGGTATCCGCATTAATAACAACGGTTGGCGTATCCACAAAGGCTTTATATTTTCTTATCTCCAATCTTAATAACGAATCAAAAATGCTGTTATCAATTTTAGTTGTTCCGATAAAATACTGCTGATCCTTATCAATGGAAACCATGATATTTTGTTTTGC
Organism: Chitinophagaceae bacterium; assembly: GCA_049644925.1. Classification (GTDB taxonomy): domain Bacteria; phylum Bacteroidota; class Bacteroidia; order Chitinophagales; family Chitinophagaceae; genus JJ008. The sequence goes on from JBARSW010000372.1 coordinate 1,476, forward strand.
CTTTGTATCTTTTGTTCCCCGGGGCAAACCCACTTTCACCACATTAGGATTAGCCAGTGTTGCCACTATCAGGAAGAACATGAGCAGGATAAACAGGATATCATTCAGCGAGTCGGTGAAAACCTCTGATGACTCTCCCTTATGTTTTTTTCTGAATTTCATTCTTTAAGTTTAACGAGTAGGTTCTTGTAAAATATCTAAGAAGTCGGCAGAAGCAGCTTCCATTTTATTAGCGGTTTTATCAATTTGGGTATTCAGGTAGCTATAACATAAATAAGCCCCCAAACCGATAACCAAACCCGTAATAGATGTTATCAATTTAGTGTAAATACCGCCGGCAATGGTACCTACTTCAAATTCATTAGTGCTATTAATATTGGAGAACAATTGCATCAGACCAACCAGGGTACCAACGAATCCAAATATGGGAGCCGCTTTTGAAACTACAGAAAGTATCCCCAGATTCTTTTCCAGTTTATACATTTCGAGAGTTCCTACATTGTCCATGCTTTTTTCTATGCTATCAATTGGTTTGCCTATACGTTGTATTCCTTTATCAATAATTCTTGCTACCGGGTTATTGGTATTTTTGGCAAAATTCCGTGCTGCGGTTACGTTACCACTAACAATATTGTCCCGGATAATATTCATGAAATTATCGTCAATCTTTGCTGCATTTCGGATAGCAATGGTACGTTCTGCAAAAATATACACTGCCAGTAATAGCATGGCGGCCAGAGGGAGCATGATCCAACCACCCATTTTCAATAATTCAAAAAAACTAAGAGTTCCATCGTGGTTGCTGTCGCCGGCTGCAAATTTTGATACCTGCTGTAAAGTGTCAGTTGCAATCTGTAAAAAGTCAATCATAAAATTTCATTCTTTAGGTGTAAAAGTAGGTCTTGCCTGTTAATTTGTATATCCCTGTTATTAACAGTTCTTAATAACGTTTCATTGAACGTATAAAATAATGCCACGTTGTTGTAGGTGTTAAAGTTTTAGAGTTTTTTAACAAGAAGTAAGTCGGGAAGTCGGGAAGACGGAAAGTCAGGGAGACGGAAAGTCCGAAAGAATATTTCCGAACAACAAATCACCCTAAATGACATTGGTATTTGTACAATAGCATTTAAAAAAGTCCGAAAGACTATTCAATAATTTGAATCGTCTTCCGGACTCCCGGACCGCATCTTCCGGTCTGTTTATTCCAGGTATATTAACCTTTTGTTCCTGCCTGTTTCACCATTAAAGCCTGAATTTGCTTCATCGTCATTTCCATGCCATCAGGGCTGCCATCGAGGAAAATCACATTTCCCTTACCATATTCGGCAAAGTTCTTAATAGCCTCAGTCCACATACTGAATAAAATAACATTAGTATCCAAATTGGCCTGCTTCATTTGTTCAGCGGCTTCTGACATACCTTTTGCCACTTCCTGGCGGAATAAGGCTACACCTTGTCCACGAAGGCGGGCAGCTTCTTTTTCTGCTTCGGCTGCAATTTTAGTAGCATTACCATCGGCTTCTGCAGATTTAGTTTTAGTGATCAATAAAGCCTGTCCTTCATTTTCTGCAGCAGCTTTCAGGTTGTTGGAGGCCACCACTTTACTCATGGAGTCAAGTATCAGTTTATCAAACGTTATATCATTGATCTGCAGATCCTGTAAATGATAACCCCAAGATTCTAATTGCTGGTCAATTTCAAATTTTACATACTCAACAATTTCTTTACGTAAAGCCAGAATCTCTGCTTGTTTTTTAGTCGCAACAAAAGAACGGATATTACCTTCAATCGTTCTAATCAACGCCTGCATCAGGTCTTTATCGGCAAAGAATTTAAAAGCTACTTTCTTGATTGTTTCTTCTGCTGCGTTCTGCACAGAATACAGCAACATACTTTTAAAGTAAACATTTGCCTGGTCAGAAGTAACCGCCTGAAACTCCAATTCCACAGAGCGGTTTTGAATAGAAACTTTTCGGGAAACTGTCTCGAAAAAAGGAATTTTCAGATTCAATCCCGGAGTAGCTACTCTCCTGTATTTTCCAAACATTGTAATAACTCCAATATAACCCTGGTTAATGGTATAAAGGCCACTAAAAAAGATCAGCACAATTAGTATTGCCCACCAATAGTCGGCTAAAAATTTTGCGATATCCATAATTTAAATTTTATGATGCAAGGTACAACTAACTTTTCTCTTCACATACCATTACCAGGTGTACTAAAGTTTCCACTGCTTTCTTCATATCCTGGATACTGATATGTTCCTGCTTGCTGTGTATACCCTGCATTCCGGTATATAAATTCGGGCAAGGTAGTCCCATAAAAGAAAGCCTGCTTCCATCGGTACCGCCCCGGATACTCTCCATTTTCAGTTCAAGTCCCGTTCTTTTAATAGCCTCTTTGGCAAAATCCACTACATGAGTATTTACATCAAGCACTTCCTTCATATTTCGGTATTGCTCTGTTACTTTAAACTCAAAAGTGGCTTTTGGATAGGTACGCATCCTTTCTTCAACCTGTGTCCGCAAGTAATCTTCTTTCTTCTTAAGTCCGGCTGTATCAAAATCACGGATGATGAAATCAATGGTACATTTCTCAGCAATCCCTTCTACCCTTGTAGGATGAATGAACCCCTGTTTACCTTCTGTAGATTCCGGAGAAAGCCTGTCTTTAGGCAGGGCAGCCA
>JBARSW010000373.1:0-1847 GCA_049644925.1 Chitinophagaceae bacterium
GGTCCTTTTCATCCTGGAATCCGTATCTTTTTCAACAACCTGGTTTATAGCATTGGCACTGCCTGTTACCAGCATCCCACCTGCAAAGAGCAATAAAACCATCTTCCATTTGTTCACATAGCTTTCCCAACCCTGTGTCAGCATTAAGCTGATAACACTGCTGAACACCACCATGATTGTCAGCGAAGGCTTTATTAATAGTACATAATCTTTAATTCGGCCCCATCCCGACCTTCCCCGTTGGAGAAGGCCACCATCACCCAGCCCTTGCCTATCGAAACTTTCCTTTTCCAATTATCTGCATTTAAATTCGCCATTAATATTTTTCAAAAAACTGCTGCTGCCTTTTATATCATCTTCATTCTTTTGACCTCTAATAAAGTCTCCCTTGCGGGGAGACCTAACTGCCACTAATAACCTCATCTGCAGACATTTCCCCATTCACCACTCATCATTCACTATTCACTAATGCTTACTTTCATTTTCTCCAACCGGTTCTGTTTGCGGAATAAAATCTCTTCCGTCTTTACTGTAATCATAAGGCCAGCGATGAACTTCAGGTATCTCGCCTTCCCAGTTACCATGTCCCGGACGAATAGGTGTTGTCCACTCAAGTGTATTGGCACCCCAAGGATTTTGTGTTCTAACTCTTCTTCCATGGTAAATAGAATAAAAGAAATTAAATACAAACATCAATTGAACAGCAAATACAATGATAGATACAACGGTAATCATTTTATCCAGTTCTGCAAACTGGTTGAAAGAAACCCAGCCTCTTTTATCCAGATAACGGCGGGGTATACCTGCAAGACCCTGGTAATGCATAGGCCAGAAAATCAGGTAAGCACCAATCATGGTTACCCAAAAATGAATATAGGCAATTGTATTGTTCAGGTACCTTCCAAACATTTTAGGAAACCAGTGATACACTCCTGCAAACATGCCGAAGAAGGAGGCAACTCCCATCACTATATGAAAGTGAGCTACCACAAACATGGTATCATGAAGGTGAATATCAATAGTTGAGTTTCCCAGGAAAATACCGGTTAACCCACCCGATATGAATAAACTTACAAATCCGATTGCGAATAATGTTGCTGGGGTGAACCTGATATTCCCCCGCCACAAAGTAGTGAGCCAGTTAAATACTTTAATGGCCGATGGAACCGCAATTAATAAGGTTAATAATACGAATATGGAGCCCAGGAATGGATTTAACCCTGTAACAAACATATGGTGTGCCCAAACAAGGAAGGCCAGCACACATATTGCAAATAAAGAACCCAACATGGCCATATAGCCGAAAATTGGTTTTCTTGAGTTTACAGATAGTATTTCGGATACCATGCCCATGGCAGGTAACAAAATAATATATACTTCCGGATGGCCCAGGAACCAGAACAAGTGCTGATAGAGAATAGCACTACCTCCTTCGTTAGGCAATATCTCCCCATTTATAACAATATCGCTCAGGTAAAAACTGGTACCAAGGTTACGATCAAACAACAAAAGGATTGCACCGGATAATAACACCGGGAAAGATAATACTCCAAGTACTGCCGTAAAGAATAACGACCAGATGGTGAGAGGCAGTCTTGTCATACTCATCCCTTTAGTCCTCATGTTAAGGATGGTAGAAATATAATTAAGTCCGCCTAACAAGGACGACACGATAAATAATGCCATACCAATAAGCCATAGATCAGTACCAATTTTTTGTCCCTGACCTGCCTGACGGAGTGCACTCAAAGGTGGATACATCGTCCATCCCCCCGAAGCCGGACCTGTATGAACAAAAATGGAAGACACCATTACAATACTTGCCAGGAAGAAAAACCAGTAAGAAA
>JBARSW010000374.1:0-5770 GCA_049644925.1 Chitinophagaceae bacterium
GGATAGGTGATGTACCTTATCGTCCGGTTAGTTTATACTCAATGATAATAGAACAAAACCCTACAACGCTGATGTTGTTCAGAAGCTTTACGGTTTCTCTATTAGACAAAGCAGAAAAAGCTATACCAGGGCTTACACCAGAAAACCTTTTTGATGAAAAACCAATGATGAAATTCCTGAAATTATGATCCTGATTGAAAAAATAAATAAAAGATTTCGCAGACTGCAGGCCTTGGATGATGTATCAGCGATATTCAGCAGAGGGGAAGTTGTATCCCTGATTGGCCCAAACGGCTCTGGAAAAACCACCCTTATAAAAAGTATTTTGGGCATGGTTCATCCCGATAGCGGAAAAATTTTCGTAGATGATTACCAGATAAACGGTGACCCTTCTTATCGCAGTAATATTGGCTATATGCCCCAGATAGGCCGGTATCCTGACAATATGAGAGTGGGCCACTTATTTGAAATGATGAAGAAAATCAGGAATGTTAAGGATTCAGAAATTGATAATGACCTGATCAATCAATTTAATATACCAACCATTTTTGAAAAGCCCATGCGTACTTTAAGTGGCGGCACCCGGCAAAAAGTAAGTGCGGCACTGGCTTTCCTTTTTAATCCTTCCATTCTTATTCTGGATGAACCAACTGCAGGCCTCGATCCGCTTTCATCAGAAATATTGAAAGACAAAATAATAGAAGAAAAACAAAAGAATAAACTGGTTCTTATCACTTCACATATCATGAGTGACCTGGAAGAAATCACTACACACATTATGTATCTGCAGGAAGGGAAATTACAGTTCCTGAAAGCCCTGCAAACTCTGCAGGAGGAAACCGGTGAAGTGAAATTGACCAAAGCGATTGCCCGTATTATGAAAAATGAAAAATCAGCAACAAATAATTAATAAATGCTTAAGCTAACACGATACGTTTTATATGATATTCTGAGAAACAAAATAGTTATTGCTTATGCTATATTCCTTTTTATTGTATCGTTCAGCATGTTCCGGATGGAAGAAAACAGCAGCAGGGCGATGTTAAGCCTGTTGTATATTGTGCTGATCGTATTACCATTAATCAGTCTTGTATTTACCACCATTCACTATTACAATTCATATGAGTTTATTGAATTAATGCTTTCTCAACCAATGAGTCGCAGAAGAATTCTGCTAAGCGAATATGCCGGTGTTTGTATCTCATTATTATTTGCATTTTTTGCCGGCGTTGGTATACCCATTTTACTATTCGGTGCCGATGCTACAGGATTTGCCATATTATTTACAGGTGCTGCCTTAACAATAGTTTTCACCTCTATTGCTTTTTTAGCAGCTGTTCGTTCAAAAGACAAAGCAAGGGGAATTGGCTTTGCCTTACTGCTATGGTTTTATTTTGCACTGATCTATGACGGATTGGTTTTATTGATATTATTTGCTTTTGCAGATTACCCGATGGAAAAATTTACCCTATTATTGTCTGCGTTGAATCCCATTGACCTTGGCCGGATATTTGTCATGCTAAAAATGGATATCAGTGCCCTGATGGGTTATACAGGTGCTTTATACAAAGATTTTTTTGGCAGTGGATCTGGTATACTGTTTACAGCCGGCATTATGTTTCTCTGGGCCGTCATTCCATTTTGGATTGCCCTGAAAAGTTTTAAGAAAAAAGATATGTAGCAATTTTTCTTAAATTCCTTTTTAAGATTAACTACAAATCAAAATTATTGACGAAGGCAGAATTACTCTGGAAATTACCTGTAACAATGCAGTTCCTATCTTTGCCAAATGCATATTGATATTATTTCTGTATTACCCGAATTACTGGAAAGTCCTTTTCAGCATAGTATGATGAAAAGAGCACAGGATAAAGGATTATTAACTATCCGGGTTCATCAGTTGCGCAAATGGGCCGTAAATGAATATGGCCAGGTTGATGATTACCAGTATGGTGGCGGTGCAGGTATGGTTATGATGTGTGAACCGGTGGCAAAAGCTATAGAAGAACTTTCTCAACAAAGAAAATTCGATGAAATTATTTTTCTTACTCCGGATGGAGAAACATTTAATCAAAAAACGGCAAACAGCTTATCCTTAAAAGAAAATCTGTTGCTAATCTGCGGTCATTATAAAGGCATTGATCAGCGCATCAGGGAACATTTCATCACTAAAGAAATATCAATTGGCGATTTTGTTTTAAGCGGTGGAGAAATTCCCGCTGCTTTATTGGTTGATGCCATTGGCAGATTGATTCCGGGTGTTTTAAATGATGAAACATCTGCCCTTACAGATTCCTTCCAGGATAATTTATTGGCACCACCCGTTTATACCCGGCCGGTTGATTTTCGTGGATGGAAAGTACCGGATGTATTAATGAGCGGTAATCATAAACTGATTGATGATTGGCGGCATGATCAATCACTTCAAAGAACAAAAGAAAAAAGACCTGATTTACTTCAAGGTTAATAATGCTTATTTGCCTTACTTTTAAGAAAGTATTCTCAGCTTTTTAAAAAGTAATAAAATGGCAAACAACTTACGACTTATCATTATTTTTTCACTTTTTAGTCTTCTTGTTTCTTGTACAGCAACTAAAAAAAATGTTGGTGAAAAAATTAATTCAGGAATTCCAAAAGCAAATACCGAATTCAGAGCAGCCTGGGTAGCAACAGTTGCCAATATAAACTGGCCAAGTAAACCAGGACTAAGCACTGAAGAGCAGAAAAAAGAAGCACTGGAATTACTTGATTTTTTGCAACAACATAATTTTAATGCCGTTATTTTACAGGTAAGGCCACAATGTGATGCATTATATAAAAGTGAACTGGAACCCTGGTCCTATTTCCTTACCGGCAAACAGGGAGAGGCACCTTCCCCTTATTACGACCCTCTTGAATTCTGGACAGAAGCTGCGCATAACCGTGGAATTGAAATGCATGTCTGGCTTAATCCTTACCGGGCACATCATAAAGATGGAAAAGAAATAACTGAACATTCTATTGTAAAAAAGAAACCTGAACTGTCTTTATTCTTAAAAGAAGGTTACTGGTGGATGGATCCTGCACAAAAAGGAACGCAAGAACATTCCACCGCTGTTGTTATGGACATTGTAAACAGGTATGATATTGATGGTGTTCATTTTGATGATTATTTCTACCCCTACCCGTCATACAATGGCGGTGCGGATTTTCCAGATTCCATCAGTTGGGCTACGTACCAGAAAAACGGTGGTACTTTATCAAAAGGTGACTGGCGTCGTAATGCAGTTAATGTTTTTATTGACGGATTATATAAAAAAATCAAAGCAACGAAGCCTCATGTAAAATTTGGACTCAGTCCATTCGGCATCTGGCGGCCTGGTTATCCGGCATCAATTGAAGGTTTTGATCAATACGAACAATTATATGCAGATGCAAAGCTCTGGCTTAATAAAGGCTGGATAGATTATTTCACACCACAGCTATATTGGCCTATCAATAGAATTCCACAAAGTTTTCCGGTACTGCTTGGTTGGTGGTCTGGTGAAAATACAATGAAGAGACACCTATGGCCTGGTATTAGTGTTGGTCGTGATAGCAGTGCAAAAAACATTAATGAAATTCTGAGCCAGGTAATGATCTCCCGTGGTATGCTGCCTGAAAGTAAAGGATTGGTGCATTGGAGCATTTCTTCATTAACAAAAAATCCAGCTATGGCAACTGCTGTTTTAAACGGCCCATACAAAAAACAAGCATTGGTACCGGCAAGCCCCTGGTTAGATAATAAAGCACCGGATTCTCCAGAAGTTACTTCATCAAAAACTGATAAGATAAATATCAGCTGGACTCATTCAAATGAAAAAGACGTATTCAGATGGGTACTTTATTATAAATACGGGAATAACTGGAGCTATACTATCTTCAATAAAAATGAAAAATCTTTTTCTTTAAATCCTTTAATAGAATTTAATAAAACAAAGGTTGCCTTAACAGAAGTAGCTGTATCTGCAGTGGACCGAACCGGAAATGAAAGTGTTCCCAAAAGCATTCTCGTTGAGCAATAATAATTTTTTAAAAATATCAAACGATTGTGTAAGTTTTCATTTTGGCAAATTCACTTTGTTTTTTTAAAGAACTTGCACACTATTAAAACTTGTTCAAATGAATAACAATCGCAGAAATTTTCTTCGACGCATTGCAATTGGTGGTGGTGTACTTGCCACCGGCCTTCCTTCCTTTGCCAGGGTAATTGGAACAACCGATGAACAAATGGACCGTTCTTCAACATTTGAAGAAGCTGGTCAACGATTTAACATGTGTGGCCATGCCGCACCAAAAATAAATATAGTCAGGATTGGAATCGTTGGTCTAGGCATGCGGGGTTCGGATGCAGTAGAGCGTTTGAGTTTTATTGAAGGGGTTGAGATTGTTGCATTTTGCGATAAATATCCCGACCGGGTAACTGCTATGCAAAAAGTTTTAGAAAAAATGGGAAGGCCCAAAGCAAAAGAATTCAGCGGTGAAGAAGGATGGAAAGCGTTGTGTGGGAGTAATGATATTGATTTAGTGTACACTGCTACTCCCTGGCACCTGCATACACTCATTTCTTTGCTGGCAATGAAAAATGACAAACATGCTGCTACGGAAGTTCCGGCCGGTAAAACAATGGATGAACTATGGCAACTGGTGGAAACATCTGAAAAAACAAAAAAGCATTGCATGATGCTGGAAAACTGTTGTTATGATTTTTTTGAACTGCTAACATTAAACATGACCAGGCAGGGAATGTTTGGAGAACTGGTTCATGCTGAGGGTGCCTATATTCATGATCTTACAAAAGACTGGAGCTTCAATAAAAAAGCCTATGCTGATATGTGGAGGCTGAAAGAAAATATTGGACATAATGGAAATCTTTATCCCACACATGGTCTTGGTCCGATAGCCCAGTGTATGAATATTAACAGGGGTGATAAATTTGACCATCTCGTAAGTATGAGTACAAATGATTTTACTATGAATAATATGGCAAGAGACCTTGCTGCTAAAGATGATTTTTTCAAAGAGTATGTGGATAGACCTTATCGGGGTAATATGAATACGACTCTCATCAGATCAAATAAAGGTAAAAGCATAATGGTTCAGCATGATGTTTCCAGTTTACGGCCTTATTCCAGAATTCACCTGGTAAGCGGTACAAAAGGTGCTGCTCAAAAATGGCCAGGGCCTGAACGTATTGCTTTTGGACATAGCTGGATAAAACCAGAAGAAATGAAAAAATTGGAAGAAAAATATGCACTACCTATTGTAAAACACATTGGTACAATTGCCAAAGAAGTAGGCGGCCATGGTGGTATGGATTTTATTATGGACTGGCGTCTGATTGATTGTCTTCGCAATGGTTTACCTCTTGACCAGGATGTATATGATGCAGCTGCATGGAGTTGCGTAATGCCTTTAAGTGAACGTTCCGTTTCCAAAAAATCAAGAACCGTTGATATTCCCGATTTTACCAGGGGTGCCTGGCAAACTAATAAACCAGTTGATTTAACATTAGATGGTGGCGCAACTACAACGGTAAGAAGTATAAAACCTGATTTAAAAATGTAAAATCTTTGGTTTTTAAAATTGATACAAATCAATGTAAGAATCAGTTAAACAAATAATCGATATTGGATAGAATGCCGTAATTTTATAATGACAAAATGAATCATATTCACTGAATATCAACTTCTTGTAATTAAATTAGGATTCAGTGATTATCTTAAATTTTTAATTGAATTTGATAAATGAA
>JBARSW010000375.1:0-5732 GCA_049644925.1 Chitinophagaceae bacterium
CTCCTGCAAAAACAATGGCGTCCACATCTTTTAACCGTTCAGCTAAAGCCGCTAAATCTGTTTTTACATAACTACCGGCAAACAGTTTAACAGTGGCATCTCCTTCGCTCTGGCGAAAACTCATTTCGATTTTATATGTATTTCCTTTTTTCACCGGAAGATTAAATTGTTTGCTGCCCCAGCGGTTGCGTTCCCACACATCCACAACCAAACTGTCATTAATTATAATGCGATACCCATCATTGGCTTCGCTTTCAAAATTCATTACCTCATCTTTATCGGCAGTAATGGTAGTAGTATATCTTGCAGCGTAGTGTGTAGCTCTTATACCGGGATATGGTTCTTCTCCTTCGGGCCAGTGATGATTTATTTCTTTTTCAATTGTGGTAAAAACAGGCTTGCCATCCATTTTTTCATTGTCAAAGTATTCTGCCTTAACACCAGGCTTACTATCATATTGATACAAAGACGTAATATTTTTGTGTACCAGCATTGTATCATTCGTAAAGTTGATAGCCTTTTCATAAATCACTTCCACATCATTTCCCAGCTTTTCCTTTATGCCATCCAATATTGAAACAACTTTAGAAGGAGTACCGTTATAATTACCAAGTATGGCAATTTTATTATCGGCATTTGGTCCCAGTACGGCGATCCTCTTTATTCTCTTGTTTAGCGGCAATGTGTTGCTTTGGTTTTTTAGTAAGACAATTGATTGTTGCGCCATTTTTAGTGCATGGGCTTTATGCGCTGGCGATTTTAAAACGGAGGAGGCAGTTTGTGCATACTTTACCATAGATGGCGGATCGAACATACCGAGACGGTAACGAATGGTAAATAATTTTTTTAAGGAAATGTTCAATTGATCTTCTTTTATTAAACCTGTTTTAACAGCATCAACCAGTGTTTTATATACAGAAACGCCGCATTCCACATCTGTACCATGTATCACAGCATCAACAGCAGAAGTTGTTGCGTCTTTATGTGTTTTATGATAACGGAAAAAATCATCAATGGCCCAGCAGTCGCTGGTAACATAGCCGGTAAAATTCCATTGTTTGCGAAGGATATCATTCATCAAAAAATCATTAGCACAACAGGGCTGTGTATTTACGGCATTGTAAGCACACATAACGCCGGCCACATTGGCATTTACCACCAGTTCTTTAAAAGCAGGTAAATAAGTGTCCCATAAATCATAAGTTGTTGGATTAAAGTTATCTGAGTGTCTGGAAGGTTCCGGTCCGCTGTGTACGGCAAAATGTTTGGCACATGCAGCCGCCTGTAAATATTTTTTATCATTACCCTGCAGGCCTCTTACAAATGCAGCCCCCATTTTAGCAGTGAGAAAGGGATCTTCGCCATAGGTTTCCTGGCCACGGCCCCAGCGGGGGTCACGAAAAATATTGATATTGGGAGTCCAGTATGTTAAACCTACATACCGGTCTCCGGTTTTATTTTTCTCAATGGCTTTATTATGAATTGCACGACCTTCCTTTGCAGAAAAATCGGCCATCATTTTCAAGGAAGTCGTATCCCATGTGGCTGCCATAGCAATGGCCTGTGGATAAGAGGTTACTTTATAAGGCGTTCTTGCCACGCCGTGTAATACTTCATTCCACCAGTCGTATGCGGGTATTCCCAGCCTTGGTACTGCAGGTGTGGCATTCAGCATTTGCGCTACTTTTTCTTCCAGTGTTAAACGGCTTACAACATCATTTACCCTTTGTTCAATGGGTAAATTGTAATTCCACATTGGAAATGTTTTGTAATCCTGTGCATAAGCAGCAGCAGTTATGAAAATAACGGCTATCAAGAAGTATTTTTTCATCGTTAATTTATTTTTTAGTTTTCTTCGCCATTACTACTATGAAATATTGTTACAATGCTACTTTCAGAGTTCTCCTTTCTACTTAAAAAACAGGAACGCTGATAACACAGCTGAAACGGATTTCCAAAAAAATTTATCCCTGCATCAATCTGTAAAATCAGCGTCTTCTGTTCCTGCCGGCAAAGGCAGGTTCCTGCAATTTACTTGTACGGAACAATTGTTTTAATCTTCCCATTTTCGTCATACTCCAGTTCAATCACCTTTACACTCCGCAAATGCGTAATGCCTTTACTTAAACTGCTGTCATGATAAAACAAATACCATTTGCCATTAAATTCACAAATGGAATGATGCGATGTCCATCCTACTACTGGTTCCAAAATACGACCCTGGTAAGTGTATGGTCCGTATGGTGAACTTCCGGTAGCATAACAGATATAATGCGTATCACCTGTTGAATAGGAGAAATAATATTTTCCATTGTATTTATGCATCCACGAAGCTTCAAAAAATCTCCGGTCGTTATCTTCTGCAAGTAGTGGTCTTCCTTGTTCATCCAGAATTATTATTTCCCTTACTGCTTCTGCAAAGCTTTTCATATCATCAGTTAACAATGCAATTCTGGGACCTAAAGCAGGTTCATGCGGGTCAGGTTCTTTATAGTCAACACTGTAATGATTATTTCTGTAAAACTGTAATTGTCCACCCCAGATACCCCCAAAGTACATGTAGTGTTTGCCATCTTCATCTTTAAATACAGCAGGGTCTATTGAGTAACTGTCTTTTATTGCTTCCGGTTCAGCAACAAAAGGACCGGTTGGTGAATCACTTACGGCTACGCCTATCTGGAAAATACCATCGGGTCTTTTTGCAGGAAAATACAAATAGTATTTATCCTCTTTACAAGCTGCATCGGGAGCCCACATTTGTTTTTCTGCCCAGGGAACATCTTTAATATGCAAGGCCAAGCCGTTATCCGTTGCTTCCCCTTCCGGTGAATCCAATGATATTATATGATAATCTTCCATAGCGAAATGACTGCCCAAATCATCGAATGGAATTTCGTTTTCAATATCATGCGAGGGATAGATGTAAATTTTTCCATTAAATACATGTGCCGAAGGGTCGGCAGTATAAATATGTCGAACCAGTGGTTGTGAAACAGCACTGCTGTTTAGTTCATCAAAATTTATATGGTCAATACTTTCTTCCGGCATAGTAATCAGTTTTGAGTAATGAGTTATGTGTTACGTCTTTGTTTTAAATCACTTTCAATCCTTACTTCCATTTTTTTATTTATTTCATAAAAAAACAGTAGTGCCACTGCAATAAGAAAAGGTATGGCCGGGTAAATACTGATCAGCATTTTAGTTCCGTTAATGGCCGTTTCAGTTTGTGGCGTTGTGCTGTTAGCCACATAATGATACTGGCCTAATATCCAGGATACCAATGAACTGCCAATACTTAAACCAGCTTTTAATCCAACCATCATGGCGGAAAATATAATAGCGGTGGCTCTTCTGTTGTTTTTCCATTCACTAAAGTCTGCCACATCAGCAATCATAGTCCATAAAATGGGAGTGCTGATGCCGTAGAAAAAGCCGTGCAAAATTTGTGCAGCGAATATGATACCAATTGATTTTGGAGGGAAGAAATAAAAGAAAACAATAAACAGGGTGGAAATAAACAACGATGCCATAAAAACATTACGCTTACCATACCTGTTGGCAAACCATTGCGATATCATTATACCTACCAAACCCATTAAAATACCGCCACCATTAAAAACACCTAACCCCAATGAAGTATCATTTTCAAAAGTGGGAAGGAATTTTTTGAATGGTTCCAGAAATGCAGTCAGTTCTGCTTTATCTACATAGTTTTCAAAATAATAAACATAAGCTCCTCCTTTCAATGCCAATGTGACGAAGATCAAAATGGTAACAAACAGCATTATTATCCATGGTTTGTTTTTTATCAAATCGGATAGATCTTCTTTCAAACTTGATTTTTGTTCCGGCTTTGGTATTATCCTTTCTTTTGTAGTAAGAAAGCAAATGATGAGCATGATGGTTCCTATAATGGACAACACGGTCATTACTTTAGATATACCTATTGCTTTTGCTTCTATGCTATCACCACCACCTGCTTTAATGATGAAGTTGTACATAAACACCTGTACAAAAAACTGGGCAAACATAACTGCAACAAACCTGTAAGAGCTGAGGCTGTTACGTTCTTTCATATCGCCTGTAATTACACCACTAAGTGCCGAATAGGGCAGGTTATTAGCAGCATATAACATAAGTAATAAAGCATAAGTAACTACGGCATAAATTATTTTACCCTGATACTCAAATCCAGGTGTTCTAAAGGCCAGTAATGAAACCACACCAAGTGGTACAGCGGTCCACAAAATCCATGGTCGAAATTTACCCCATCTTGTTTTTGTTCTGTCGGCAATTGCCCCCATAATTGGGTTAAAAGCAAAAGCTGCAATTAATCCGACAACAAGTGTCAACATTGAAGCATGCTCAGGTTTTAATCCATAAATATTCAGATAGTAGTAGGATATCCATGTTACTAATGTTTGAAATACCAGGTTAGCAGCAAGGTCGCCTAAACTATAACCAACTTTTTCGAGTACCGATAGTTTTTGAGTGTTACCAATCATGATGTTAGTTTATGTGATTAAAATCCTTTTTTTTGCGATGGGTTTGTTTTTGTTTCGATTACTTTATAAAATGCCGGTTTAGGCTTAAACTCACGGTCAAATAACAACGGATAATTCGTTCTTCCTCTTATGGGCCAACCGTTCAGCCAGCTTTGTCCGTCATTTACTCCCCAAAAAGTTACCCGGCTTACTTTGTCTTTATGTTTTAAGAAAAGGTTGAACAGGTCTTCATAACTTTTTGTCAGTTTTACCTGCATCGAATCCGGCAACCCGTTTGGATATGGATTCATTTTGGCCGAGTATTCTGCTTTCATGTTTACATCGGCTGCGTCACTATCCCATGGATTAGGTAATACCCCTAAGTCCAATTCAGTAAACATAACCTTAATGCCCAGTGCTCCATATTCAACAATACTTTCTTCAATATCTTTCAACGGAACATTATAAGCTCTCCAGTGACCCTGAATGCCCACCCCATCAATACGAACACCGGCTGCTTGAAGTTTTTTAATAATTGCAATAGCCCCAGCCCTTTTCTTTGGCTGTTCTATATTATAATCGTTATAGTAGAGTTCGGCTTTGGGTGCTGCTTTTTGTGCTAACTGAAATGCTTTTACTATATAATCTTCCCCCAGCTTTTCCAAAAAAATTGATTTGCGCAGGGTGCCATCTTCTTCCAATGCTTCGTTTACCACATCCCAGCCGTTTACTTTACCTGCATATCTGCCGGCAATAGTAGTAATATGATTCGTAAAAAACTGCATAAGCGAATCACTGCTTTTTATTTTGCGAACAAAAGGAGATAATTGGCTATGCCAGATTAATGTGTGACCTACAACAAACATTTTGTTTTTTTTGCCGTACTCCACAAGTTTATCAGCCAATGTAAAATCATACCTGTCCCATTCAGGATGAATAACTTCACACTTCATTATATTTTCAGGTGTAATAGTATTGAACTGTTTGGGAACCAGTGATGCTGCATTTGGCTCTTTCTCCTCGATTTGCGCCACATTTAACGCAGCACCAATCTTAAATTCCTTTTTAAATGTATCCCGGAGAGATGGCAGGTCCTGGCCAGAAGTCAATTTTTTACTTTCATTACAGCCCGCAAAAAAAAGGCTAAAAGATGTAACGAATATGCAGTAATAAAATTTAAGTTTCATATTATTAATTTTAATTCGTTTTATATAATGTTTCCGGTGGGCCAAGGTAGCTTGGTTTCAT
>JBARSW010000376.1:0-2352 GCA_049644925.1 Chitinophagaceae bacterium
GACCTGTATTAAAATGGCTGTAATAAATGGGGATCTGACCAACATTAATGGGGAAACTCATCGCCAATTTTGCAGAAGGATTAAAATCGCCAAACAAAACATCTGCAATGGCATTGCCCGCTTCGCTACCAAGCCACCAGGTATATAAAATAGCGGGTGCATTATCAGATGTGTAATTAAACACCAACGGACGTCCTGCATTGATTAAAACAACTACAGGTTTGCCAGTTGCCAGCAATGATTTCAGCAATTCTTCCTGCACCCCGGGAATGGTAATATCACTTCGATTTCTGGCTTCGCCACTCATCTCCCGTCGTTCACCAATGCTGAGTATTATCACTTCCGCCTGCTTTGCCACCTCAACCGCTTCTGCAAATCCATCCTTGTTATTACCCTCCATCTCGCAACCTTTGGCATACAACAACTTTGTATTTGCGCCAACTTTATTCTGCAGGCCTTCCCATTGCGATACAATAAAGTTGGAATCTACACCCGGCACATCCACATCCCATGATCCCTTGTTCTGTTTTAAGGCCTTTACCAGCGGGCCTATGAAGGCGATAGATTTCAAATTGCGGGATAAAGGCAACAGGTTATTTTGATTTTTGAGCAATACAATGCTTTTGGCACCCGCTTCTCTTGCCAATTTGGCATGTTCCGGCTTTGCCAGTTCAGTTTTTTCCCGCTGTTCATTGCAGTATTTAAAGGGATCGTCAAATAATCCAAGTTCAAATTTTTTATAAAGAATTCTTTTTACAGCATCATCTATTAAACCCACAGAAACTTTTCCATCTTCAACCAGTTTTGCCAGGTTGTTTTTATAACTGCGGCTTTCCATATCCATATCACAGCCGGCAGTAATGGCCGAAAGGGCTGCTTCGTATCCGTTCTTTGCAGTACCATGATTAATCATTTCACCAACGGAACCCCAGTCGCTCACCACAAACCCTTTATAATTCCATTTCCCTTTTAAAATATCTCTTTGGAGCATTTTATTGCCAGTAGCCGGAACACCATTTATATCATTGAAGGAATTCATAAAAGTAGCAACACCTGCATCAACAGTGGCTTTAAAGGGTGGCAGATACACTTCCCATAATAGCCGTTCGCTCATATCTACCGAATTGTAATCACGTCCACCTATAGCTGCACCATAAGCAGCAAAATGTTTGGCGCAAGCCATCACTGAATTTATATCTCCCAATTTATTTCCCTGAAAGCCTTTAACTCTTGCCGCTGCAATTTTCGAACCCAGATAAGGGTCTTCACCTGCACCTTCCATCACCCTTCCCCAGCGGGGATCGCGGGCAATATCCACCATGGGTGCAAATGTCCAGTGAATGCCACTTGCACTCGCTTCGGTGGCAGCAACCCTTGCTGTTTGTTCCGTCGCTTCCAGGTCCCAGCTACAAGCTTCTGCCAGCGGGATGGGAAATGTTGTTTTAAAACCATGAATCACATCAAGGCCAAAAAGTAATGGAATTTTCAGGCGCGATTGTATGGCAAGTTCCTGCCAGCTTTTTGTACGGCTGACACCTATACAGTTGAGTAAAGACCCTAATTGCCCAGCCTTTACCTGTCCGATTTTATTGTTGTCTGGGGTTATTGGGCCTGTTGCCCTCCAATCATCATTATATTGATTGAGCTGACCGATTTTTTCATCCAATGTCATTAAACGTAAAACGGAATCAACTTTTTGTTTAATAAATTTTTGCTGTGCGGTAACATTATTTAATTGCATTACTGCAAGAAATAACATTGATATATTAATTACTATCTTCTTCATATTTACATTATAAAACAAGGGTTTGAATAGCATGTGGTAAAATTGTTACAACAGCAGCATTTGTTGCAATACATAAATTGTAAGTAACTGGTTTATCGCTTTGGTTCATTACAATTACTGCAATTTTTCCGTCAGGATTTATAAACGCTGTGGTAAGCAACTGGCTCCTGCTTGCAGCGCTATTAATTTTTTTTGCTCCTGGGCGGATGAATTTTGAGAAATGCCCGATGTAATAATAAGATGGTGTATAAATAACTTCTCCGGACTTTGTATCGGCATGTACGGGGGCAAAACAAAAATTACCAACATGATTCGGGCCACCTGTTTCGTCCAATAGGATATTCCAATCCGTCCAGCCAACAGTACCATTATTGAAATCATTAATCATAGAGCGGCCATAACGTTCACCATTTGCCCAGCGTTGATAGCCTTCCTGCTCAAAACTTTCAGCACATCCCTCAGTAAATAATAGATTTTTTGTTGGATAAGTCTTGTTTACTACTCCAACATTTTCATACATTGGTTGTCCACCACTCCAGCTTTCATACCAGTGAAAACCCATACCC
>JBARSW010000377.1:0-3152 GCA_049644925.1 Chitinophagaceae bacterium
TCGTTGGCTCTACAGTAGGGTTGAATGCACTCGGAATAAAACCGGTGGTGGAAGTTCAATTTGCTGATTATATCTATCCGGGATTTAATCAATTAGTAACAGAAATATCAAAGAGCTGTTACCTGACAGTTGGAAAATTTCCCGTTTCCATGGTATTACGGGTACCAATCGGCGCCTATGGTGGGGGTGGTCCTTATCATAGCGGCAGTATTGAAACAACCCTTTTATCTATTAAAGGAATCAAAGTAGTGTATCCATCTAATGCTGCTGATATGAAAGGGCTGATGAAAGCTGCCTATTATGATGGAAACCCGGTGGTGATGCTGGAACATAAAGGTCTTTACTGGAGTAAAGTGCCGGGAACTGAAGAAGCAAAAACGATAGAACCATCCAGGGATTATATTATCCCACTGGGAAAAGCAAATACTATAATAAAAGCATCTGATGAAGCAATGGCCAGTGGTGAAAGCTGTGTAGTGATTACTTACGGCATGGGAGTGTATTGGGCAAAGGCTGCGGCAAAGAATTTTAATCAGCAAATAGAAGTAATAGATTTACGAACCTTATACCCGCTGGACGAAGTTTTGATATATGAAAGGGTAAAAGTACATGGAAAATGTTTGGTACTTACCGAAGAGCAACAAAACAATTCTTTTGCTGAAGCCTTAGCCGGAAGAATTTCTAGACATTGTTTTAAATCTTTAGATGCACCGGTGGAAGTATTGGGTGCATTGAACTTGCCAGCAGTGCCCATGAATATAGGTTTGGAAAAAGCGATGTTACCGAATGCAGAGAAATTAAGTAAAGCAATAGATAGACTTATAAATTCCTGATTTATTTATTGGGTTAAAACCATTCGGGTTTAAAATTATTTGCCACAGCCTTAAGGCCATGGCAAATGGAAAATTCCTTGATGGGTTGTGTCTAAAATATTATTCCTCTTTAAAATAATCGGAATCAATTTTTGATTTCATTACATACAAAATAAAAAGCTTGTCAGAAATACTAACAGGCTTAAAATATAATTAAACTATTTCAGTGATTACTTGAGATTCAATTTTATCTGCAACTCCTCAAACTGTTTTTCATCAATCGTAGACGGCGCATCCAGCATTACATCTCTTCCACTATTATTTTTTGGAAAAGCGATAAAGTCGCGGATGCCTTCACTGCCACCAAGTATGGCACAGAGCCGATCGAAGCCGAAAGCAATACCACCATGCGGAGGAGCACCATATTCAAATGCACCCAATAAAAATCCAAATTTGTGTTGTTGCTCTGCTGCGTCCATTCCAAGTGCGGCAAACATTTTTTCCTGTAACTCCCTTTGATAAATACGAATTGAACCGCCACCAACTTCGTTACCATTCAGTACCATATCATAAGCATTTGCTTTTATGGAAGCATATGGATGTTTCAAATACTCTGCAGCGTTTTCAATAACCGGATTGTTATTAATCATCGTTTCAATCTGTGATGGTTTTGGAGATGTAAACGGATGGTGACGGGCTACCCAGCGGTTTCCTTCCTCATCATATTCAAACAAAGGGAAGTCCAATACCCAAAGCAATTTATATATGTCATCTTTTCTTAAGCCAAGCCTGGTGGCCATTTCCATTCGCAGATCACTGATAGCTTTTCTGGTCCTTTCTTCTGCGCCAGCCAATATTAAAATCAAATCACCTGCTTTGGCATTGGCTGCTTCAGCAATGGCTTTTAATTTTTCCTCATTATAAAATTTATCTACACTGCTTTTATAAGTGCCGTCTGCATTTACTTTAATAAACACTAATCCTTTCATTCCTATTTGCGGACGTTTTACCCATTCTGTCAGTTCATCTGTTTGTTTGCGGCTGTATTCGCTGCATCCGGGTACGGCAATGGCAACAACTGTTTCAGCTTCATCAAATACTTTGAACTCAGCCCCGTTTATTAATACAGCATTATCTTGTTTGTCTGTATAAACAGTTGAAGGTTTTTTCAGGTTCAGCACTTTCATATCGAAGCGGATGTCTGGTTTGTCATTACCATAATTCCACATTGCATCTTCCCATGTCATTCGCTGTACTGTTTCGGAGTAGTCAATCCCTTTAACATCTTTGAAAATGGATTTTATCATCCCTTCAAACATATTGAGAATATCTTCTTGTTCTACAAAAGCCATTTCACAATCTATCTGTGTAAACTCTGGCTGGCGGTCCGCCCGTAAGTCTTCATCACGGAAACATTTTACAATCTGGTAATAGCGGTCGTAACCACTCACCATTAATAATTGCTTAAATGTTTGGGGTGATTGTGGCAGTGCATAAAATTGCCCAGGATTCATCCTGCTTGGCACTACAAAATCCCTTGCACCTTCCGGGGTTGATTTAATCAGGAAAGGGGTTTCAATATCCATAAAATTTTGCTGGTGTAAATAATTCCTGGCGGCACGGTTTACTGCATAACGGAGTTCTATGTTCTTCTTTACTGCATTACGGCGTAAATCCAGAAAACGGTATTTCATCCGTAAATCATCACCGCCATCGGTCTCATCCTGTATAGTAAATGGAGGCACTACGGATTTATTTAATATTTTAAAAGTTTGCACAGATATTTCAATGTCACCGGTAGGGATATTGGCATTTTTATTACTTCGTTCATTAACTGTCCCGGTAGCCTGTATAACAAACTCACGGCCCAGTGGAGTTTCTTCTAAAACTTTGTTCAGTTCTTCGCCAAATAATAACTGGGTAATACCATAACGGTCACGCAAGTCAATAAAAGTGATGGCACCGAATTTTCTTACGGTTTGTACCCATCCGGCAAGGGTTACTGTTGTGCCTTTGTTTTCTAATCTTAATTCTCCACAAGTATGAGTTCTGTACATTTTTAGTTTAGAGTTTAATGTTTAAAAGTTTAATGTTACTTAGAACTCTTAAACGAAGGATTTATGTCAAAAATGGGTTTATGTTTAAGGTCGCAAAGATAAGTTAGCAGCGTCTTTTTTGAGGCATATGTTAACAGATATGTAATTTTACTGTTTACAGCATCCCTTGGGTACAAACCACACTGTTTATGAGAAAAACGCTGATTTTTCTGCTCGTTTTTATTGGGTTAATGCCTTCATTGTTTTCCCAGCAATCATTGAAAGATATCCGAAAAAAAAGTTA
>JBARSW010000378.1:0-5187 GCA_049644925.1 Chitinophagaceae bacterium
TTTATTCAAATAATCTGATTGAATTTGCTAATAGTTTAACTTCGGCATCTGCTTTTGCCATACCTTTTTTAATTTCTTAACTAATATTGAAAGCCACATTTATGCAGTTATCTTCTTTTTTACAGCGTTTTAATGAGCCTGAAACATTGAAAATGGCCAAACTGGGCCGTGAACTTAGAGCCAAAGGGATTGATGTGATTGACCTTAGCCTTGGTGAACCCGACTTTGATACTCCTGAACATATTAAGGAAGCAGCGATAAAAGCTATCAACGACAACTGGAGCCATTACTCACCGGTTCCCGGATATCTTGATTTGCGTGAAGCGATTTGCACAAAACTCAAAAGAGATAACAACCTTGATTATAAACCAGAAAATATTGTTGTTTCAACTGGTGCCAAACAAAATCTTGCTAATGCAATCCTAGCCCTTGTAGATGAAGGTGACGAAGTATTGATACCAACTCCATATTGGGTTACTTATAGTGAGTTAGTAAAGATTGCCCGTGGTATTGTAGTGGAAATAAAAAGCTCTCCTCAGCAGCATTTCAAAATTAATGCGGAACAGTTAGAGGCGGCCATTACCCCCAAAACAAAACTTTTTATGTTCTCCTCGCCATGTAATCCAAGCGGGGCTGTTTATAGTAAAGAGGAGCTGGCTGCATTGGCAGAGGTCTTTAAAAAACATCCTGAAATTATTATTCTCTCTGATGAAATTTATGAGTATATCAATTTTGTTGGTAAGCATGAAAGTATTGCACAATTTGATGAATTGAAAGAAAGGGTGGTATTAATAAATGGAATGAGTAAAGGATTTGCCATGACAGGATGGAGGCTTGGGTATATGGCTGCGTCTGTTGAAATTGCAAAAGGTTGTGAGAAAGTGCAGGGACAATTTACAAGTGGTACTAACTCTGTTACACAAAAAGCAGCTGTAACCGCATTAACTACAGACCTGAAGCCAACTTTTGAAATGGCGGAAGAATTTATCCGCAGGCGGAAAAAAGTATTAGAACTGGTGAAGGATATTCCGGGTATTATTTGCCCTGAACCCGAAGGAGCATTTTACATTTTTCCTGATGTAAGTTATTTTTATGGCAAATCAAATGGAGATACTACCGTAACTAATTCCGGAGATTTTGCTATGTACCTACTAAATACAGCCCATGTTTCTTCTGTAATGGGAGAAGCTTTTGGAGAGCCTAAATGTGTTCGTTTTTCATTTGCCAACAGTATGGAAAAAATTGAAGAAGGTTGGAAAAGGATTAAGGTAGCATTGGCGAAATTGAAATATACAAAGAATTTTATTTTATAAACAGTTGACTATTATTTAGGCCTCAGATTAATTTTATATAAGCCAGAAAGGGGAATGCATTATTATTTTATTGTGCGGAATTTCTTATCCAATTCCAGTACCTGATGAATTACAAATTGCTTTTCATCGTTGGTAATAATGAAGTCGCATTTTTCCATTTTCTCTACTTCGTCCATTTGTCTGGAGATACGGAGATTTACTTCTTCTATTGTAAACCCATCCCGTTGCATGACCCGCTGAATACGCAAGGATAGGGGAGCCGATACACCGATTGTATAATCCAATCCTTTATGTGCACCGCTTTCAAAAAGTAGTGCAGCTTCCCTGATTACATAAGGTGTGGTTTGTTCAGAAATCCATGCTTCTGCATCGGCGATAGTTGCCGGATGAACCAATGAATTAAGCAAATCAAGTTTTATTTTATCAATAAAAACCAATGAGGCTATATATGAACGGTTCAGGTTGTTGTTGATATAACTTTCTTCTCCAAAATATTTTTTAATATTCTTTTTTAGATTTTCATCCGTATTCATCAGCCTTTTTGCAGCATCATCAGCATAATAAACCGGAATGCCCAGTGTTTCAAACACTTTAGCCACAGTTGATTTCCCACTCCCGATACCACCAGTAAGTCCGATTTTGAGCATATAATAATTAAAGGTTTGCAGCCCTAAAATACAAATTCCAAATCCCAAAAAGAAACTTTCGAATCAAGTTGGTATTTGGAATATGCTTATTGCGATATTTGCTGCTTATTTCTTATCAGCAACAGGTTTATTTAAAGCTGCCGTCCAATCCATACTAATAGCACTTTTTTCAATTTTGATATAACTACCAGGACTTACTTCAATGCTTAGTGTTCCATCCTCATTAACTTTATTGATTGTTCCATGTATACCTGCAATGGTTACAATTTTTTCGCCTTTACCAAGATTTTCAATAAAAGTTTTTTGATTTTTGGCTCTTTTAGCTTGTGGACGAATGAAGAACATCCAGAACACAAGGATCATAAGTCCAAGAAAAACCAGTTGGATAGTGCCACCCATACCACCACCTGAAGAACCAGATTTGCCTGCCTCACCACCTTGTGGCATACAGGAAGAGAAATACATTAATACAATTGCCGAAGTAAGATAAAATTTGATTGATTTCATTTGTTTGTTTATTAGTTATTCAGAAAACGTAATTTATTTTTGTTCAATGATTTCGCCTGTAAATGTAAGAATATGGTCTTTGGATGGGTTGGTATTAGCTTTTACATAAACCTGTTTTGAAATACTTCCGCTGCCGCTTCCATTAAATTTTGCTTTAATAACCCCTTCTTCACCCGGTCCAAAAGCCTGTGTAGGTTTTTCCGGAATGGTGCATCCGCACTGCGCTGTTACATCTTCAATTACAAGGTTTTTATCGCCTGAATTTTTAAAACGATAAGTTATTTCAACCGGAAGGTCTTTTTGCAATTTCCCAAGGTTTCTTGTTGTAGAATCAATCCACTGAATTGTGGTAAAATTTGCAGAATCGTTTTTGGCTTTTTCAATATCTTCCTTAGTCATATTCGCAGCGGCAACTTTTTTGTCACTTGTTTTGCAGGCTGCAAGGCTGATTACTGCTGCAATAATAAAAAGTATTTTTTTCATCTTTAATGATTTTTTCGAATTGCAAATGTAAAGGAAAAAAAGCTTTTAGCCTTTAGCTAACGGCTAAAAGCAATTAGCTTTTTTTATACTCCACTTTTTGCATTTTACCTTGTAGTAACATGTCTTTATGAATACTATCAAGAATGCCATTTACAAACTGACCACTTTGAAGGGTGCTGTAGTCTTTTGCGAGGTCTATATATTCATTGATAGTTACTTTAGGTGGAATGGTTTCAAAATAAAGGAACTCGGCCACTCCCATTTCCATCATTATCATATCCAGCAAAGCAATCCTTTCCGGATCCCAGTTTTTCAGTTTTGGAATAATTAAAGTCTGAAGATGTTCTTTTTTGTCAAGTACGGTCTGTAACAGACTTTTTGCAAAGAGCTGCTTATCAGGGCTCATCATTTGCTTAAAGTTAATGCTACCCGGTTTGTGCAGATAATTGACCATCAGTTGTACAATCATTTCACCATCATCATCCCAGTTTGAAAAATTATCTTCAATATGTGATACAAAATCTTCATTATCCAGCATCAGATCATTTAATATCAATTCAATTATCCTGGTTTCCTCTGTTTTTTCCCTGGAAGAATTTAAAATATATGATTTGTATTCTGGTATATCTTTTAATCTAAGATAGATTTTCTTTATAAGTTCATTATCTGCAATAAGGGATGGTTTTTGGCTGGTGATCTCCGCTTTCAAGGCTTCGTCACCAAGCATTTTCCATAAGAGATCGTTCCCCGCAATTTTTGTATTGACATTAAGGTCTAAAGCAGTAGGTAAATGTTTTGAAGCTTTCTGGTGGGCATCTGTTTCTGCATATCTGGCCACTTCAGTAACAAACCAGATAAGATAAACTAATAAAGAACGGGTTTGGTCAATATGTTCCTGTAAAATCTTTTGAGGTTCACCTGTTTTTTCGCCTGTTTCAAGAGAGGTAAATGTGTAAAGCGTCTGCATCACTTTTATCCTGATATTTCTTCTGCTGATCATTGGTATAAGAACTGTGTTTGAGTTGGTGAAGATAAGAGAATTCAGGAATAGGGAAGAACAAATAAAATGTGGCAAAAATAATTTTTCTGAGTTTAGGGAATAATTTAGATTTAGAGAATCAATCAGTTTACTCAAATCAAACTTTTTATTTTGAAAAATTTACTTACCTCCCGGCTTCTGATGTTATTAGTTGTTTCTTTATCAGCATTGGTAATTTCCTGTAAAAACTTAAGCGAAGAAAAAGTGCCTGATAAGAAAAACAACCTTACTCCTGATAAACAGGATGGTATTGCCGCTTTGCAGCAATGGGAATTTGAAATGACCAAAGACGTTTCTCTCGGTTATGTTCCATTGAATCGTTTGATAAATGCAACAGAAGAATTAAAGTCAGCAAGACAGAATGGTACATATACAGATAGAACCAATGCATTGAGTTGGGTTGAACGGGGGCCCAATTCAGATGCCGTAGGCCCAAGTAATGGTAATACCAGGGGAACTCAGTTAGCTACAGACGCAGTAACAAGTGGCCGTATGCGGGCAATTTGGGTTGATCTTACCAGCTCCACTATAGTTTGGGCGGGCGGTGTAGATGGCGGGCTTTGGAAATCAACTGATATTACATCTACATCTTCTGCAGTATGGTCGCCTGTAAATGATTTTTTTGGAAACCTGGCCATTTCAAGTATTTGTCAGAATCCAGTAACGACAGATATCATGTACTTCGGAACCGGGGAAAAAACATTTAATGTTGATGCGGTTCAGGGTGGAGGAGTTTGGAAGAGCACTGATCACGGTGTAACATGGAGTCTGCTGGCTAATACAACAGGATTTACTAATGTATCAAAAGTTTTATGTGATGGTTCAGGAAATGTTTATGTGTCTACCATAGCTTTCGGCACTGCTTTGGGGTCTATACAACGTTCAACTGATGGAGGAGCCAGTTGGACAAATATTATGCCTGACGGCTTAACAAGTGGTTGTACGGAAATGAAAATAAGCAGTACAGGCAGATTACATGTGGTTTGTGGTTACATCGGTGCCGGCGTATCAGGTTATCGTTATACAGATATACCGGCAACTGTAACAACATTAACGTGGATATCACCGGTTACTACATTTCCAACTTCTTTCAATTCTGAACTTGCCGTTGCAGGCACTACGTTATATGCTTTACCTTCTAATGCCAGTTATTTAACGCCGACAATTTATAAATCAACAGATGGCGGAGCCAACTGGG
>JBARSW010000379.1:0-3066 GCA_049644925.1 Chitinophagaceae bacterium
AGGGCCTGTTGTCCGTCGCCTGATTCATTCAATGCTTCGGCTTTCATTAATAAGATATCTGCATACCGGTAAAAAAACCAGTGTGCATAACTCTGATCGAATGAACGGAGACCAGTGGTAGAAGCTCCCACATATTTCCAAATGGTAGTGGTGGCAGCCCTTACAGAACCTCCGTCTCCCCTGATATCATAATTCTGATCATTGGTATAATCAACGGTAAACACCCTGTCCATCAGGTCAACAGTGGAAATCCAACGACGGCCACTGATGCTGGATGAAAACATTGTATAATAAGGATTGAGCCGCTGTGCATCAAATTGCAGCTCAAAAATTCCTTCATTCGAATTTCCGTTATAATAAAGTGTGTTAAACCAGAGTGCATTATAATCCATAGCCGGACCGTTCACAGTGGCTCCTCTTATTAATCCAAATTTTTGGGAATTGATTATTTTATCACAGGCTGTTATACAATCCGTATAACTCTCTTTCCACAGATACACATCGGCCTGAATTGCATTGATAGTATATACAGTAACCCGGCCTTTGTCAGATGCCAGATCTCCATGGGTTAAAACAGCTTTGCTTTCTGCTAACTGCAAATCTGAAACAATTTGAGTAAGTACTGAATCTTTTGAAGATTTTGCGATAGGTTCTATATCCTCATCACTTAAGGTTGCATTTAATTTCAACGGAACATCTCCAAAACTTCTGACCAGGTAGAAATACATCAGAGCCCTGATGGTTAATGCTTCACTCAGGTAATTATCTAACTGAGCCTGTGTAAATGTATTGTCGTTGTCTAATACTTCCGGTGCTTTTTGTATTACGGTATTACAAAAATTAATGGTGCGGTAAAACGGTCTCCAGTTTGCATTTACATTAATCGGCTGGATGTTTACATTTATCAGATCAATATCATCGCTGCTGGTAAATGTTGCGGCTGCCACATTATCGGCCCTGCCTTCGCCCCACACAAAAAGTTGTTCTGAGAGGGCAGGTATATAATTGTTTCTGCCATAAGTGCCGGAAGAACTTTCCTGCATGGAGGAATATATACCGATTACAGCAGCTTTTACCTGTTCTTTTGTTTTCCAGAATTCTTCTTTTATAATACCATCCTGTGGTTGCAGATCAAGCCATTTTTTACAACTTGTTGCACCCAGTACAAAAAGTAAAATAATGAAATATGAAATATTTTTTCTCATTGCTGAATAATTTTATAATTAAAATCCTGCTACTAAACCCAGCGTAAATGTTCTTGCCGGTGGTGTCATTGCCTGGTCATAAGAAACCCTGAAAGGATCTGAACCACGGAAAGATACTTCCGGATCCTGCCCCAGGTATTTTGTAAATGTGATAAGGTTTTCCGCTGTTACATAAGCACTCAGTGCTCTCATTTTTAGTCTTGATAAGATTGTCTTTGGAAAAGTATACCTTGCTGTAATGGTCCTGAATCGCACAAAAGATGCATCTTCTACATACCTGTCACTACCCAACCAGTTAAAACCTCCATTGATTAATGCCCTTGGAATATCTGTTACATCACCTTCTTTTCTCCACCTGCGTAGTACGGCAGTGCTTTGATTGTCGAAGTTATACATATTGGTTGTTGACATTTTTGTACCATTTACAACGTCGTAACCAATCCGGAAATTAAAGAAGGTGCTTATTTTCATATTCTTCCAGGAAACGGAAGGACCGAAACCACCAGAGAATTTAGGGTTGCTATTACCAAGATAAACAACATCCTGGTAGTTAATATTGCCATCATGGTTTATATCCTCATACATGGCATCACCGGGTTGAAAGGTATAATCGGTGGTTGGATAATTAAATCTCATATAAACCAATTGCCCGTTTGGCCCGATGATTTGTTTACCATTTGCGCCGATGGCAACGGTAGATTCCCTGTCTTTATACACTCCGGAATATTTGTAACCGTAAAAAGAACCAAACGGATTATTAACCTGGAGTAAACGCAGGTATTCACCATTTTTAGTTACATCGCCCCTGCTATTGGGATAAAACTCAGAGATTTCTTTGATAATATTTTCATTGGAAGAAATATTAAAATCAAAGTTCACTGAAAATTTCTTGCCTTTATAAGGTTGTGTCCAAACGGCCAGTTCCCATCCCTGGTTATCCATGGTACCCACATTCATGAAAATATTATTGAATCCGGTAGTTGAGGGAATTTGCAATCCATCAAAAAACAAATCTTTTGTTCTATTGCGATAGATTTCTGCATCAAGGCGGAACCTTCCTTTAAACATACTGATATTGGAACCAATATTCAATCCATGCAAAGTTTGCCACCTAAGGTTCTTCAATTCCATTCTTGACGGAATAACACCAGCCTGGTTCAGATAAGAATAATCGTAGGTGGTGTAGGTATTAAAAAAAATATAATCTGACCTTGGTGCTTCACCGGCAATACCATAACTGGCCCTGAAACTCAAATCGTCAATCTTCTTGGCATTCCTCATAAATTTTTCGCCGGATAATCTCCATCTGAAAGAAACGGACGGAAACAAACCATACCGGTAATTAGGACCAAACCTTGAATTTCCGTCACCTCTTAATGTTGCATTGAAAAGATACCTGTCATCATACCCATATTGAGCACTTACAATAGCACCAACTGACCTGGTTTGAGATGTACCGGAAACGGCTCTCAATTCAGAGTTTTGTGTCCGTGATGGTATAGAAGGATCAACCAATAATGAAGAAGCGGTATTAGATGTCATTGTTTCCTGGTAAACTACTTTATAGTCATTAGTAAGCAGGTTCAGGAAGCTGATAATATTATGCTTTGTATTTTTAAACCTTGGAGTATAAACAAGGCTTGCTTTTGTGGCAACATTAAATGCATCAATATCACCATCATAAGCCCTGTTCACCACCGTTTCAGTATTGGGCCTTCCGGTTGCTATCTGTGGCAGAAAGCTGGTGTTCTTGGTATTATTAATATCAAACTGGACATCGAATGTTGCTTTTAATACTTTTCGTATAATATCATAATCTACCTGAAATCTTGGCACTACCCTTTCACCCAATACACTATAC
>JBARSW010000380.1:0-4968 GCA_049644925.1 Chitinophagaceae bacterium
TGACAGTATCCCAGCAAATTTTTGCACAAAATGTTACAGTCAGGGGGAAAGTAACAAAAGATGACGGACAACCCCTGCAGGGAGCAACAATTATGGTAAAGGGTACTACTAATGGTACCACTTCTGATGCTGCAGGTAATTACCAGATTACTGCACCTGGTAATGCCACTCTTGTTATTACATCTGTTGATTTTACAACAAGGGAAGTAAGGGTTAATAACAAGTCTACTGTTGATATTTCTCTTACATCAGTTGATAAAATACTGGGTGAAGTAGTAGTAGTGGGATATGGTACACAACGAAAAGAAGCTGTGACAGGCTCTGTTGCCTCAATCAGCGGAGATAGAATCCGTGAGATTCCATCGGCTAATATCAGCCAGGCTTTGCAAGGTCGTATTGCGGGGGTTCAATTCTCTCAATCAAATACCAAACCTGGTGCCACCATGCAAATCCGTATTCGTGGCCAGCGTTCACTGACTGCCAGTAACGATCCATTGGTGGTACTTGATGGTATTCCATTTCCTGGCAGTATTGCCGACATTAACCCCAATGATATTAAAAGTATCGATATTTTGAAAGATGCTTCTGCAACTGCTATTTATGGTTCAAGGGGTGCCAACGGTGTTATTTTGGTCACAACCAACCGTGGCTTAAAAGGAGGAAAAGCAAAAATTTCCTATAACTCATATGTCGGAGTGCAAACCCTTTTTGCCCCATACCCGATGATGAACGGGCCTGAATTTGCTACGATGCGTAAGCTTGCTAATAAATTCTTCACCAGCAGTGGAGTGGATGAAGCCGATGATGTAAATACAGATTGGCAGAAACTGTTTTTTAATAAAACAGCTTTGGTTACCAGTCATAACATAGGAATTTCCGGTGGTACTGAAACAGGTAGCTATAATTTTGGTGGAGAATATTATGAAAATCAAAGTTTAGTTCCCACACAAAAGTATAAACGTTACTCTTTCCGGGGTTCCGTTGACCAGCAAGTTGGTAAACTTTTCAAGATTGGGTTTACTACATACAGTAATTATAATATCAACACGGGCGGCCAGTTGAATTCCGGATTTATAAGCACTTCGCCTTTAGCCAACCCGTATAAGACGGATGGTACATTGAAAAGAACGGTAAAAATGGTGCAAGATGAATCTTTTGTGCTTACAAATGATGTTGTAAAAAATTTGAAGGACCAATGGTTAAATGAAACGAGGGGATTTGCAACTTACAATTCCATCTATGGGGAAGTAAAAATACCGTG
The DNA here is from genome assembly GCA_049644925.1 of Chitinophagaceae bacterium. Lineage (GTDB taxonomy): Bacteria > Bacteroidota > Bacteroidia > Chitinophagales > Chitinophagaceae > JJ008. The sequence continues at coordinate 1,262 of JBARSW010000380.1, forward strand.
GGTTGAAGGCTTAAAATACCGGGTTAACCTCGGACTGGATTTCATGCAGAGCAACAACGGCAATTTTACTGCAATGGGCGTAAACAGCACTAATGCTACAACACCTTCAACTGCTGGTATCAGTAATTCACATAACTATCATTGGGCACTTGAAAACATACTGACCTTTGACCGCACTTTTGCCCAAAAGCATAGTGTGAATGTAATGGCCCTGTACTCAACTGAACAATCTAAATATAACTATTCAAATAGTTCAGCAAAAGATATTCCTGTAGATGCTTTCCAGTTTTACAACCTGGGCGCTTCAACCGATGCTAATAGTATTGTAGTGGGTGGAAATTACAACCAGAGAGGCTTGATGTCAGTGATGGGTCGTCTGATGTACTCGTATGACAACCGCTATATGCTTAGTGCTACCCTTCGTTCGGACGGTTCCTCAGTACTGGCACCGGGACATAAATGGCATAATTATCCCGCCGTATCTGTAGGTTGGAATATCTCGAACGAATCATTTATGAAAGGAATTACTTTCATAGACAAGCTGAAACTGCGTGTGGGCTATGGTCAAACTTCCAACCAGGGTGTTAATCCGTACAAAACACTTGGGGTGTTGGGAACCCGGCTATATAATTTTGGCGATGCCAACTATCAAACAGGGTTTTATGTGACTGAAGTTCCTAATCCTGAATTGGGATGGGAGTACTCTAAAACACAGAACTATGCTTTAGATTTCACTATTCTTAAGAATCGCCTGTCTGGTACTATGGAGTATTATATCACGAATACTACAGATCTTTTAATGTCGCTTTCTCTGCCTGCTACGGCCGGGGTGCCATCAACTACGAAGAATGTTGGTAAAACCCAGAATAAAGGATTTGAATTCAGTCTTAATGGCACTATAATAGATAACAAAAATGGTTGGACATGGGATGCCGGCTTCAATATTTATACAAACCATAACAAGCTGGTAGCCCTTGCTTCAGGAGCAACTCAGGACATCGGAAATGGATGGTTTGTTGGTCATAATATTGATGCCATATACGATTATAAGAAAATCGGACTTTGGACATCAGCTAAAGATAGTGCGGATGGTTATCTTAATACATTGGTACCAGGTGGTAATGTAGGAATGATCAGAGTACTTTATACTGGTACTTATGATGCCAACGGCAAGCCAACAAGAGCAATCGGAACCAGCGCCGGAAATGATGACCGGCAGATCATGGATGTAGATCCGGATTTTGAGGGTGGATTTAACACTCATGTATCTTATAAAGGGTTTGATTTCGCCATAGTGGGTATGTTTAGAAGTGGGGGTATCCTGATCAGTAACATACATGGTCCAAATGGATATCTTAATATGCTGACAGGTCGCAGAGGTAATATTAAAGTGGACTATTGGACACCTGAAAATACTGATGCCAAGTATCCTAAGCCCGGTGGAATGGTAAGCGGCGACAACCCTCAGTATGCGAGCACAATGGCATACTTCGATGGATCTTATCTGAAGTTCCGTTCTATTACACTTGGATATGATTTAAGCCGGAAACTGATTAAAAACCCTGGTATTAAAATGAGGGTGTATGCAACCGTACAAAATCCGTTTGTGATGTTCTCGCCCTTCCATAAAGAATGTGGACTGGATCCCGAAACCAACTCTTACGGTAATGACAATGTTGCAACAGGTGGTTACCAAAGACGTATTCTATCCGTAGGGTTTAATACACCATCAACCCGCAACTATGTGTTCGGAGTTAATTTATCATTTTAAATCATACTAATTATGAAACATATACAAATAAAAACTTTAATGGGATCTGCGCTGATTGTGCTGTTCATGGTAGGATGCTCTAAAATTCTGGATGAAACACCACGCAGTACCTTTACGCCAGAGTATTTTAAAACCGAAAACGGTGTTAAGGGGGGACTAACAGCCTTATACTACCATCTGCGCAACATATACGGTCAAGCTTACTATTATAACTCATGTATTACTGGTACAGACGAAGCAACATGGGGGCAGAGTGCTGATGGAAACTTTAAGGATATGGATTGCTCTGGTGTTGGGTCAATTACTTCAACTTCCAGTCGTTCCGATGTAGCCTGGAATGAAGCATTTCCTGCTATTAACACAGCCAGTGGAGTTATTGAGAATGCCGAACAGGTGGGAACTATTTCTCCGGCGCTGATTGCCGAAGCCAGATTTTTCAGGGCATACGATTATTTCTTGCTGGTGCAAACCTTTGGCGGTGTACCGCTGGATTTGGGTTCAGGAGAACTTAAGTTTAATAGCTCAACAATTAGATCCTCTGTCCGCAATACAGTACCGCAGGTTTATACAAAAGCAATCTTCCCAGACTTGCTAAAAGCCGTTAACGACTTACCTGCTGTGTCACGTTTAACAGGTACTGTAACTAAAACTACGGCCCGGCTTTACCTCGCAAAAGCTTATCTGACTTATGCGTGGTGGCTTCAAAATCCAAATAGCATTCCTACTTACCCGGCAAGTCCAAGAACTGATCCGGACGGCCACGATGCTGCATGGTATTTTCAGCAAGCTTATAATGTAGCAACAGCAGGCATAGACAATCCTGGTTCTAATGGATTAGTTGCAACATATTATGATGTAAACCTGGGACCAAACGACCGCAACAAAGAAATTCTTTTGTATGCTGACCACACACAAACAAGCGAAAAATACAACGTATCGAGCCTTACTTATGGCGGTGGCGGAGCACCAGATAACTTTGCTGGTTGGATGATGACTTGGAATTATCCGGATATCAGGAGTTCCGGTGTAAGTTCTGTTCAGCGTGAAGCAGAACAACACTTGGGACGCCCATGGGTACGTATGGCTCCTCCAATTGGGGTTTTTAAAAACACTTTTGCCGACAAAACTAATGATTCCAGATACGACGGAACCTTTACATCGGTTTACCGTGGCAACTGGCCAAAAGCAGGCAATACTGCTGCATCTTTGGTAAATGCAAATGGAATGTCGGTTGTACCTGGTGGTGCAGTATTATCTTTTTTGGATACTGATGATCCGGCAGTTGTTTACACAAGCGGAGCAGGTGTCAGTAATGTAGGCGCAGGTACAATGCCGGGAAGAGCTGATTATGTAGTAACCCCAGGTGGCATCAGCCGGATAATGTATCCGGGACTTTGGAAGCTTGGTCCTTACCGTACCGACAATGGTACCGGATTGGGACAGCCCAATGCAGGAAGCACCCGTCCTTTCCCTATAGCCAAATTTTCAGAGTTTTATTTTATAGCTGCTGAAGCAGCCGTGAAAGGCGCAACTACAACGGCCGGTAAAACCGCTGTGGACCTGATCAATGTTATTCGTGCCCGAGCCGGAAAATGGCGTTGGGATAATAATGGAAACATTGCCAAAGTGCAGGATAATAGTGCTGCCATGACTGCTGCTACACCAGCAATCATAGATATTAATTATATTCTGGCTGAACGCTCCCGTGAATTTTTCGGAGAAGGATACCGTTGGTTTGATTTGGTACGGACACAAAAATGGGCAGAATTAGCCGGCACTTATTCAATTTGTGGAACAGCTAAAGGAGACCATACACCTGTAACATATACACGTACGATTGGTACAAATCTCTATTTGCGTCCTATTCCTCAGGGTCAGTTAGACCTGATGGAAGCAACTATAGAAGAAAAGCAAGCGTATCAGAATCCGGGATATT
>JBARSW010000381.1:0-2541 GCA_049644925.1 Chitinophagaceae bacterium
CAGGTGAGCAATATTACCAATGTGTTGGTTAAAAATGACAATATCAGAAAAGGGATGGTAGTCAATCCGCAGTTTGATTTAAAATCAAGTCCTGTACCGGGAAAAATATTCTTTGTAGCAAGGCTTACTACAGAAGATGGTACTATGTTTATTCAAACTAATAATGCAAATTATAAATGGAGCGGTGCTGCTGCCACTTATTTAAAGATGAACCTCTTGCCAAACTCAAAGATCAGTTATAATAAAACGACCAAAAAGAACCTTGAACTGTTTTTCCCTTATAAAGAAATGCCGGAATTGGCAGGGAAAAAAGTGAAAGTCCATTTTTCTATTTTTGTTGATGATGAAAAGAATAACCGGTATAATAAAGTAGTATTTGATTTTCTTTCGGCCCCGTTGAGCCTGCCGAAATAAGGATTAATTTTAATGCTTAATAAAAAAGACAGACTGAATCTGTCTTTTTTTATTGCTGAAAAAGTGCAGAAATAGGATCAAAGCCTTTATATTTGCACCCCGTTATGAAAGTAACGGCCAGGTTCGGGAAGTAGCGCAGGCCGGTAGCGCACCTGGTTTGGGACCAGGGGGTCGCAGGTTCGAATCCTGTCTTCCCGACAAGCACTAATTCCAATAAGTGCAAATAACCGCAACTCATTGATTTGCGGTTTTTCTTTTCCCCAAATCATTCAAATAATTACAAAGCAATTCATCATTTTGGAGAGTTTAGGGGTGAGTTGATTTAATCCGTAACTGCCTGTTAAATAGATAAGCAGGAGCTGATGACGCAAAGTCTGTCAGTATGCAGAATTAAACCTTAACATTTGAATCTATTCTTCCCTGTCAAAAAAATACGGGGCAACATTATTGCAGCTTTTATCATTTATATTTTCAATTGAAAGTGTCAACAAAAAGGGGACTTCAGGGGAAACCAAAATCATTTTTTAATAAGTAATACATAAATGGAAGTATTCTTTATGGATATATTATTTCAGCTATCTTCACCAGTATACTATTAAATAAACACTTTAAATTGATTGAATGAAAACTATTAAGAGAAATTTACTTTTTATTGCTATCGCTTTTATGATAACTGGCTGTTGGGAAGTGACAGAGGAAATTACAATTAACAAAGATGGCTCTGGTACTTATGTAAACAAACTGGATATTTCAAAATATATAGAACAATATGAGACCTTATCCGCCATGGATAGCAGTAATAAGCAAATGATACCGGATTTTAAAAAGGCATTGGACTCCAGTTTTCGACTTGTGGTTTTAAAATACAAATTAATTAAGGGAGTTTCTTCTGCAAAGCTGGATACCAGTATCACCAATTTATATACTATAAGTTTCAATTTTTCTGATGTAGATGTTCTTAACATGGCACTGGATAGTGATAAAAAGGAGAAAACGGAAAAGGAGTTATATTCCTGGAGTAAAGGAACGCTGGTTCGTAAAGGAGGTGGTGTAAATATGATAGACGAATTGACAGAGACAGAAGGAGAGCAGAACGAATTAATGGATTCTTATACCAGTGAAATGCATTACAAACTTATTTATCATTTGCCGGGTGCTGTTAAAAAAATGTCCAATGATAACGCCTTGTTATCTGATGATAAAAAAACAGTAACACTGGAAACGAATTTTAATGATGTAAAGAAAAATGCCAAATTGTTAATGAATGAGGTAAAGTATAAGTGATAAATTGGAGCTAATTGATAGCTGCTTTTTTAGGAATTGACAATGCCGGGTTTAAAACATTTTTTACTCCGGAATAGGTATTGGAAATATGTTGTGAAGTATTTTTATTTTAGTGAAAACTATTAATTGTTTTTCATTCTGTTTCCGCTAATTATTTATCTCCTTCCCATCTTGAAAAACTTTTCGCACATTATACGTTTTCTTATTTTGTGACTCATAGTAGGTTCTTACATTAATATCCGCTACAATTCCAATGGTGATTAACTGGATGCCGCCTAATAGCAATATCAGTCCCAATATCAGTAATGGCTTGCCCCATATATCATGCCCCATTATTTTTAATGTAAGCAGATAGAGATTTATTAATGCGCCTATTCCAAAGCAAATGAAACCTAATGTGCCAAACAGGTGCATTGGCTTTTGCATATACTTTCGTTTAAATACCATCAGCACCAGGTCACTCATCACTTTAAAAGTACGGCTAATGCCATATTTGCTTTTACCATGTACCCTTGCATGATGTTTAACATCAACCTGAGTTATTCTTGCACCCTGCAATTTTGCTAAAACGGGTATAAAGCGATGCAGTTCTCCATAAAGACCCAGTTCTTCTGCTATTTCTCTTTTAAATATTTTAAGCGTACAGCCATAATCCTTTATGTAAACACCTGTCATACGGCGGATAATGGCGTTAGCAATTTTGCTGGGAATTTTCCGGAGTATGAAGCCATCTTTTCTGTTCTTTCGATTACCGGCCACCACATCCCAATCATCTTTTTTAAGTATGTCAAGCATCGGGGGGATATCAGTGGGGTCATTCTGCAAGTCACCATCCAGTAAGGC
>JBARSW010000382.1:0-2418 GCA_049644925.1 Chitinophagaceae bacterium
TCACCTAAAGCTTTGCCTTTAACAGCGAATCTGCTTTTTGCAGGCTGCCTAGTATAGCTTCTTTTACTTTCCCCACTTTTAATTTTTCATCAGTAAGATATTTAATGCGTTGCTCCGCATTGTTCAAAGCAGAATCCATATTGAATTCATCCATCCATTTATCCATAGAAATAATAGCATTGCGTAGATCTTTACCCAGGCTTTCTAAATTTAATTTATAGTTCATAGATGCCTGCTGTACTTTGGCTGGTAACTTACTTATGGAATCGAGGGCAGTTTTTACCTTTTTCTCCATTTCGTTCAGTTTAGTGTATTTAGCCATACCCACATTATGCCCATCCATCACATCATTCATCAGGCTATCTGCCTGTGTTTTAGGACCGTCTTTACCAATAACACCTTCACTTTTTTTGTCGTTGTTATTACAGGCTGTCAGCAGTATCAATGCAATAAATGGAAGAAGTACTTTTTTCATGGATGATATTTTTTCATTTATGATCTTCTGCAGAACATTTTCCTACAATTGTATGAAAAACATCGTGAAGGGCAGTCAATTTCTCTTTAATTACATTATCAGCTGCATTGCTTTTTATAATCTTTTCCACACCTTTTGCTCCTTTAACTAAAGCTTTCAGGTCTTTCTTTACTAATTTTTTGTCATAGCCTTCCGGAGCAGTAGATTTTTTCCAGGCAGTGGCTTTTTCTACCATTTCTCCGATACGGGATTTGATGGGTTCAAATTTTCCTTCTTCTACGGGATGGAATGTTTTACTCATAATTTCATGAAAGGCAGCCATTTCAGCCCACTTTGGTTTTTCCTGGGTTTGGGCTTGAGATGATTTACTGAAACTAATACCTGCAAACAACAGGGCGAATACAAATAATTTCTTCATATAAATAAAATTTTAGGTCAACAAATGTAAGGGTATCTGTTTTTTAAATTAATGATATTAATCACAAATAAATAAAATGGGGTTTTGTTTAACTATTCAGAGTATCAAAATATCAAAGCTGTGCACTTTTGATACTGAGCTATATTTGAAATTTACACTAAAACTTAACTTATTTTCGGTGTCATATTAACCCTTGCTTATGCAAAAACTCGAAAATTACATTACCGGAAATTGGATTACCGGCGATGGTGACGGACAGATTCTTTTCAATGCTGTTAATGGAGAACCTCTTGCAACGGCCAGCACAAAAGGCCTGGATTTTAAAAGCATTATCGAATATGGGAGAAATGTGGGAAATCCCACCCTTAGGAAAATAACCTTTCACCAGCGGGGTAATATGCTGAAAGCACTGGCATTGCATTTACGTCAGCACCTCGCAAAATTTTATGAAATAAGTTATAATACAGGGGCCACCAAAGCCGATAGCTGGGTGGATATTGAAGGAGGTATCGGTAATCTTTTTGCCAATGCATCTTTGCGCAGAAAATTTCCTGATGATGTAATTTGTATTGATGGGGAAAGCCATAACCTTGGCAAAGACAATACTTTTATGGGTACACATATTTTAGTGCCAAAAGAAGGAGTTGCCATACATATTAATGCATTTAATTTTCCTGTTTGGGGAATGCTGGAAAAAATTGCCGTGAACCTGCTGGCAGGTGTACCTGCAATTGTAAAACCGGCTACTGTTACTTCTTTTTTAACAGAAGCTGTAGTAAAAGAAATAATTGCATCAGGCATTTTACCGGAAGGAAGTTTACAACTGATTTGTGGTAGCGCCGGAGATATACTTGATCATGTTAGTTCACAGGATGTAGTGACATTTACCGGCAGTGCTACTACAGGGTTATTACTTAAGAAGACTAAGGCGATTGTTGAAAATAATGTTCCTTTCAATATGGAAGCTGATAGTCTGAATTGTATTGTTCTTGGTGAAAATGCAGAACCAGGTATGCCGGAGTGGGATATTTTTATTAAGGAGATTAGAAAAGAAATGACCCTGAAAGCCGGGCAACGTTGTACGGGAATAAGAAGAATATTCGTTCCTGAAAATAAACTGGAAGAAGTAACAAAAACACTTGCGGCATCATTATCACAAACTGTTATTGGCAATCCGATGAATGATAAAGTAAGAATGGGAAGTCTGGCTGGGCAAACACAAAGACAAGAGGTAAAAGGCCAGGTAAAAAAGTTACTTGTCTCTTCAAAAATAGTCTATGGCTCCATGGATGAAGTGGAAGTTTTGGATGCAGACCCGAATAAAGGAGCATTTATCTCTCCGATTTTATTAATGAATGAAACACCTCATGTCTCAGAAGAACCACATACGATTGAAGCCTTCGGCCCGGTAAGTACCATCATGCCATACAAGAATATGGATGATGCCATAGCGCTGAGTAAACTGGGCAAAGGAAGTTTAGTGAGTACGATTGTAACCGCAGACGATAAAGAAGCCAGGCAGTAT
>JBARSW010000383.1:0-2245 GCA_049644925.1 Chitinophagaceae bacterium
TTTTAACAACTAAATATTAATACATGAAAAAGATGATTCTTACAGCAGTGATTATGGTTGCGTTAGGTGGTATTGTTTCCGCCCAAACTACAAAACCGGTTGAGAGGAATACCGGGACAAATAAAAACAGTCCCAACTATGTAGATACGAACAAAAACAATGTGTGTGATAATTTTGAAAACAACACCAGGCCTTATGCTGGCAAAGGCAATGGACAATGCCGCAGAGGTGGCGGAAATGGAGTGGGTAACAGGCAGGGCCGTGGTAATGGTAATGGACAGTGCCGCAGAGGTGGCGGTGGGAGGTCGTAGTAAAAACTATAGCCATTAAACACTGAGCATTGAAATTCAAAAGCCGGGATTATAAACTTTAGTAAAAGCTTTATAATCCCGGCTTATTATATTATTGATAAAGGAATAATAAATTTACTGCCTCACTTTTCGCAGCACCACAATTATCAGGTGCTCTTATTCTTGTCCTTCCTATGCTTTTTCCAGATCTGCAATAATGAGTTTTCTCATTTGCAGGAGTGCCTGCATCACCCGTTGTCCTTTTCCGGGATCACCCATCAGTTGGCCGATATTTGCCGGAATGATCTGCCAGGAAACACCAAAAGGATCTTTCAGCCAGCCACACATACTTTCCTGCCCGCCATCTTCAATAAGTTTGTTCCAGTAGTAATCTATTTCCAACTGGTCCTTGCATTCCACTACAAAAGAAATGGTTTCATTAAATTCAAACTCATGAGCACCAAAACCATCCATAGCCATGAACACATTATCATCGAGAATAAATTGTGAGTGTTTCACTTTACCGGCCATTGTCTCGCCTTCATTTTCCTGGTAAAGTAAAATACCACTGATGGATGATGCCGGAAAAATCTTTGTATAAAAATTCACTGCAGCTTCGGCTTTTCCATAGTTTTCACCCACAAATAAAAAACAGGGAGTGATTTTCTGGTTTACATCACTGTACTTGCCTTTCATCAACTGCCAGGAAAGCCCGAAGCGATCCTGCACAAAACCATAATATTCACTCCAGTCATATTTATCCAACGGCATCATTACCTTTCCGCCTTCTGAAAGTTGTTTGTACAATTCATTGATCTCTTCATCTGATTCGCTGATGACAAAAAAAGAAACAGAAGGATTGGGTTTGAAATTTGGCCCGCCGTTCAATTCCATAAATTTTTGTCCGTTCAATTCAAAGTTCACCACCATTGGTGTATCAGTTGTGATTTTTGAATGAGGGAACAGGGAACAATAAAATGCTACAGCTTCTTTGGCATTACCATCATACCACAGGCAGGGGTGAATATTGTGTTGCATGTAAATGATATTAGTGTTGATTTAATTTCTCATTGCAGTTTACCATCCAATGCACACCGTATTTATCAGTGCAGCTTCCAAAGTAAGCACCCCAGAAAACATCCTGAAGGGCCATTGTTACGATGCCATCAGCGGATAATCCGTCGAATAGTTTTTTTGCTTCTTCCCGGCTATCGGGTTCCAGGTTGATGTGGATGTTGTTACCAAAATTTACGGTAAAACCCATTTGTGCCGGGGCATCAGTGCCCATTAATATATGACCACCGGTTATTGGTAATTCCACATGCATCACCAGGTTTTTTAATTCATCAGGAGTTGGTGGCATTCCATCCATAGGCGGCATATCGCCAAACCGCCGGATACCAGGTTCAGTGAACTCGCCACCAAAAACTGATTTGTAAAAAAGAAACGCCTCTTCTGTATGATGAGGAAAATTAAGATAAGTGCTGACTCTTGCCATAATTATTTTTATTATTTATTAATAGGATTCAGTATGTTTTTTAAAATTATTTAATATCGCCTGCCAGCCGCCCTGTTGTAATTCAACAGTGTTTTCGTTCTCCGCTTCAAAGCTTTCAGTAACGGTGGTTTTGTCACCATTATCACTAAAAGTAATTTTCACTTTTCTGTTATCGCCCAGTGTATATTTAATGGTTTTATTTTGTACTACCTCATCGTACACACCCCAAAAATCGAAACTTACACTGCCGTCCTTTGCTGCCATTACATAATTGAATTTACCACCCGGACGGAGATCATTTTCTGCCTTGGGAGAATGCCAGTCGTCCGAAGCAAAGTTCCAGTGCACAATGTGTTCCGGGCTGGTCCAGCTGTTCCAGACTTTTTCTACCGGAGCATTTATTTCAGCGCTTACAGTTATCACTGTATTTGTTTCGTTTTGCATGTTTTTATTTTTT
>JBARSW010000384.1:0-1574 GCA_049644925.1 Chitinophagaceae bacterium
AATCTTGCCGGTTCGATACCTGTTACAAGATTGGCTGTTACACTCTTAAATGTTAAGAACTATAACCTGAACAGGTCTGACAGCCTAACCATAAAAGCAACCGGATATTTACTGGACACAGCATGGACACAGTTAAGGGTTAAAGAATCCTACACTGATTCTTTAGGCGGGTTCCTGATGACATTACGTACAAAACCAGTTGATCTTGTCGTTTTGAACAATGCACTTATTCCGCTGGCTTCAATAAAATTGATTTCAGGTAAATTTGATACAATTGAAATGCGGGCTATAGGCCGTGAATTTTTATCACTCGGGGAAATGAAGATGTTTTACAAAGACTTAAAAATCCAGGTGCTTAAAAATGGGGCCGAAACAAAAAAAACATTTTTGACAAAACTTAGCACTTTTATTGCCAATACATTTGTGATAAAAACGAATAATTCATCAAGAATCGGGAACGTATTTTTTATCCGACAAAGGGACAAGTCAGCCATTAATTACCTTATAAAAATTGCATTGAGTGGTATGACCAGTAGTGTTGGTGCAAAAAATAATAAAAAAATGATCCGTAAATACAGAAAGGAAATAGAACAGAAAACTTTACCACCCTTTGAACAGGATTAAAAATGAATTGTGCAAAATGCCTTTCCCTGCAATTTATGATTGAACAATAGGAAAAATCAATTCCAGCATACACCCCCCACCAGGTTTAGCAGATACTTTCAATTTACCGTTTAATACGTCTGAACGGTTAGAAATGTTTACCAACCCAATTCCTTTTGTATGTTGCTGTGGGTCAAACCCAACACCGTTGTCTTTTATAAAAAGTGAAACAGTATCACCATAATCAGAAATATCAATATGAACCAGTGTGGCCCGGGCATGTTTAATAATATTATTTGTCTGTTCCTGTATAATCCTTAACACCATCAATTTTTGATTGTCCGATAATTTATCTTCAAGTTCCTGGCTAAATGAATAATGGACGGCCATTCCATTCAACGATTTCATATTGTAAACAATTCCCTCAATACTTTGATTAAGGCCTATTGTATTAATTAAAGAATTACTCAGCATTTTGGATAATTTCCTGATTTCCTCCACTGCCATCATCTGGTATTCAATTGCCCTATCCAGTAAGAATTCCTGATCAGCCGGATTTTCCCTTGCCGTATTCATATAAAGTTTGGCACTCATCAATATTTGATTCACATTATCATGCAATTCTTTACTTATTTCATCTCTTTCCATTTCCTGTGCCCGAATGGTTGCAAGTGTCAGTTGTTTTTGTCGCTGCAATTGTTCATCAATAAGTTTTTTCTCCAGCTCTATCTTTTCTGTGATATCCTTTATGGAACCAACCAGCCGAACTGGAATGTTGTTATCATAAATAGCATAGCCTCTGTCGTGTATATTCCGGTATGTGCCATCAGCAAACTGAAACCGTTATTCGTCTTCCCAAGTTTCTTTTCTCAGATCCAGGTATTCCTGTACTTTGCTTTTAACCCTGTCTTTATCTTCCGGATGAATACGGTCAAACCACCAGTTCAGATTAGATACTATTTCTTCATTTT
>JBARSW010000385.1:0-1799 GCA_049644925.1 Chitinophagaceae bacterium
CCAGGCATTGCATTCAGGCGGCTAACTAATAAATTTCTCCGGCGCAGGTACTCCGCTTTAGGTTCATCAAAATAACTGGCAGGTAAATCAACCGCTGCTTCACCCATTATCTGTGCAAGGCCAGGAGGACTCAATCTTGCCTGAGCAAATTTCATAGCTGAATCATACACTGCTTTATTTTTTGTTACGAATGCACCAATCCTGGCACCGCAGGCACTGTATCTTTTAGAAATGGTATCCATCAAAACTACATGCTGGTCAAGTCCCTGAAGGTGCATCGCACTTACGTACTCACCATCATAACAAAATTCACGGTATGCTTCATCGCTGAATAAGTATAAATTGTAACGGAGGCAAATCTCTTTCAATGCCTCCATCTCTTCCCGGCTATACAGGTAACCAGTCGGGTTATTCGGACTGCAAATAATAATTGCTTTTGTTTTTTTTGTAATTACTTTTTCAAATTCTTGAATAGGAGGCAGGGCAAATCCATTTTCAATAACTGATTTTATAGGGACTACATTTACACCGGCTGCACAGGCAAAACCGTTATAGTTGGCATAGAATGGTTCAGGTATTATCACCTCATCACCCGGATTAAGACAGGTAAAAAAGCCAAACATAATAGCTTCGCTTCCACCGGTGGTAATTAATATCTGTTCATGGGTCACCTCAATACCCACACTTTTATAGTATTGTACCAGTTTGCGGCGATAGCTTTCATTACCGGCACTGTGGCTGTACTCCAGTGTTTTAATATCGGCATGGCGCACCGCATCCAGGATTGCTGGAGGTGTTTCTATATCCGGCTGACCTATATTCAGGTGATACACTTTAATACCTTTCTTCTTAGCTGTTTCTGCAAAAGGAACTAATTTTCGTATCGGTGAGGGTGGCATTTGCTCGCCCCGGTTAGAGATTGTTAGCATAAGACAAAGGTAAGGAGGAGGCGTTGAAATGGTAATAAGAGATTAGAATTTGTAGCTGTAAAATCATTTGCTATCCAGCTCTGCGAAATTTGCAGTTTCACAGTTCTTTTTTATGGCTTTCCTAACTTCATCGGAATTTCAATAATGAGTTTTAAAATTGTCGAGGTAATCTGATAAGGTGGCTTCATGATAGTATCATTTGATACTATTAAAGGTCAGGAAAGTGTTACCAAAAGCTGTCCATTAATTGCGTTTTGTTTCGTAATGAAGAGCAATTACTCCGCAAGAAAATATTTTCGTTTCTATAAGTTTCAGTTTAGTTGTTTCGGTCACACCTTTAAATAACGGCATGCCCTGTCCAAGTAATACCGGATTAACAAATAACCAAAACTCATCAATCAGACCTTGACCTAATAATGAATGAGAAGCGGTTGGACTTCCAAAAATTAAAATATTTTTTCCGTCTTGTTTTTTTATTTTATTTATGTTGTCTGCAAGTTGGTCGCCAATAACTGTGGTATTGTCAAGTCCTTTTTCACTAATTGTCTTTGATAAAACAACTTTTGAAACTTTACTGTACCAGGCCGAATGTTCTTTGTCGTGTTTTGATGCGTTTGGTTTTGTCCCAGCAGTTGGCCAATAACTTTGCATCATTTCATAAGTTACCCGTCCATAAAGCGCAGTGTCAGCTTTATCGGTCATTGTACCAACAAAGTCAAATAGTTCATCGTCGAAACTTATCCAGTCCATTTCTCCCTTAAGTCCAGCCACAAAACCGTCAAGAGAAGTGTGCATAAAGGATATTAAATTTCTCATTTTATTATTTATACAGTTTGTCTACTTGTTTTATTGTCTGTCGTTTGATGTTTG
>JBARSW010000386.1:0-5870 GCA_049644925.1 Chitinophagaceae bacterium
GATGTAACATTCGTGGTGGATACGGCTGCAGCTGCAGAGCTTACCCGTAATAAATCTCCCTGGCTTACCGGTGATTGCGAATGGACACCACAATTTGTAAAAAAGGCGGTGGTAAATATGGCACTGAAACTTAAGAAGCCGGTGCTGAGCCTGACAAACAGTGATTATAATGAATTTGGCTTGAGTGATTTGCTGGTTGAAAAAGGTGACGCTTATGAAATAAACCTGGAAGTTTATTATATGCTGCGTGATTCTATAACAGGATGGCCGGGCGGAAAGCCTGATGCAAATTTACCTACCCACCCGGAGCGATCAACCCCCTTTCCAAAAAGGGTTATCATTTTTTCTCCGCATCCCGACGACGATATTATAAGCATGGGTGGCACTTTTCAACGGCTTCACGACCAGGGGCATGATGTTCATATTGGCTATCAAACCAGTGGAAATATCGCTGTTACTGATGAATTTGTAACACGGTTTCTCGATTTCGCCGTTGGCTTTGAAGAAATTGCCGGAATAGATACCAGTAAATCTGGTAAAATACTTGAGAATGCTATAAAATTTATTGCAAAGAAAAAATCAAACCAGGTTGATACACCGGCTATACGTTCTATAAAAGGATTGATCAGGCAGGGCGAGGCCAAAGCCACTTGCCGTTATGTTGGGATACCTGATAAAAATATACATTTTCAAAACCTTCCATTTTACGAAACCGGAACAATTGAAAAAAAACCAATGAGTGAAAAAGATATTAAGGTCACTATGGAATTACTCCGAAATATAAAACCACACCAGGTATATTGTGCTGGCGATTTTACGGACCCACATGGCACACATAAAGTGTGTTTTAGTGTAGTTCTGGAAGCATTGAAAAGAATAAAATTGGCCGGTGAAGAATGGGTTACAGATTGCTGGCTCTGGCTTTATAAAGGTGCCTGGCAGGAATGGAATATAGAAGAAATTGAAATGGCCATACCCATGAGCCCCGACCAGGTTTTGAAAAAAAGATTTGGCATTTTTATTCACCAATCGCAAAAAGACATGGTCCCTTTCCAGGGAAGCGACTCAAGGGAATTCTGGCAAAGGGCAGAAGAAAGGAATGCCTCCACCGCTAATCTTTATGCCGACCTTGGCCTGACACATTATGCGGCTATGGAAGCTTTTGTACGTTGGAAATTTTAACTCAGAGCAAACAAATACATGGAATGGTACAGTGCATTTGGTTTATTGGTAACTATTGTTTGGTTGTATCTTGAAATTCTCCGTTTATTATCTAAACTTCAGAGAAATTAGTTTTACATAAGTTTTTTATAAAAAGCCATTTAGAAATTACTAAATGGCTTTTTTATTATTACACATTTTCAAAAAAATCTTAGTATCATAAGAAATAAAAAAAGCGAACCATAAAGTTCGCTTTTGTGACCCCGTCAGGATTCAAACCTGAAACCTTCTGATCCGTAGTCAGATGCTCTATTCAATTGAGCTACGGGGCCATATCCAATTTGATGATTGGGCGGCAAATATAGGACAAATAAATTAAGCTAAAAACACCAAAGAGTGGATTATCGTTGTTTCCAGTTTGGTACGTACTTATCAAGCAGAGCCTGAAAATCCTTATTATCTTTTAATACTAACAGGTCAGTATCTATCAACAGGCTTTCCGTATTCTTATACCCCTTCTCATAAGCCAGTCTCAGGTTCTGTATAGCCAACTCGGGTTTATTGCTTAAGGCATAGCTGCAGGCCATTTGATAATAAGTTTTGCTTTTCCCAGGGTCTAATTTTATGGCATTCTGAAAATGAAGAATGGCCGCATCATATTGCTGTAAAGCATGATTAACCAACCCAAGATTCAACAATGCCAATGATGAACCGGGATCTTTCTTTACAGCTTCGCTTAAATAAACTAATGCAGAATCATTCATTTCCATTTTCATGAAAGCAGTACCCGACATGGTATAGGCGGGTATAAAATCTTTATCCGACTCAATTGCTTTTCTATAGTACACCACTGCAGAATCATATACTTTCAAATCATCAAAGAAATTTCCAATAGCAAACAGTGCCTGTGTATTATAAACAGAACGTTTAAGGAGTTGTTTTTTAAAATAGAAACCCGCAGAATCAGCCAGTTTTAACTGACGGAATATGGTAGATAAATTTTCCCATATCACCGGATTTTCCGGATCCTGTTTCATGGCTTTTTGCATATATACCCTGGCCGAGTCATGTTGTTTCATTCCCTGCAATATTAATCCCATGTTACGGAGTAGTGCAGCATTTGCAGGTTCTTTTAAGATTGCTTTGCGCAAATAATTCCGTGCAGAATCATATCTCTTCTGATCAAAAAATGCCATCCCCATTTCACTCATAAATTGTATGCTGCCTGGATCAACCAATGATACCCCTTTCAAGAAATTAGTTATTGAGTCTAAAAGGTTAAGCTCTTTGAATATTTTAATTAAATTGTTGGAAGCAGGCTTGTAATCAGGTTTTACGAACAGGGCCCGGCGAAAATAGGATTTAGCAGAATCGTAATTCTTATCCTGTACAAAAATAACTCCCAGATTATTCAATATGGTTGGATTAACCGGATCCATAAAAATAGCCTGCTGGAAATAGTTATAAGTTGAGTCAGGCTGTTTCAATTCTTTAAAAACCAGGCCGATATTGACAAGGGCATATGCTGAATAAGGATTAACCTGAATGGCTTTGCGATAATAATAAACAGAAGAATCGAATTGTTTCAATGAAAATGAAGCCCGGCCAAGATTATTGTAGGCGTCTTCGTAGTTAGGATCCAGTAATGTGGCTTCCCGATAAAATACTTTTGCCGAATCAAACTGATTCATATCACGGTAAAAATTTCCTAAATACACATTCACAATTGACTTATCCTGGTAATTGGAAAATGCCTTTGTATAATATATCCTGGCAGAATCAAACTGTTGCATTTCAAAAAATGTCTTAGCAAGACCGTTATACGCAGATATCAGTTTAGCATCATAACCAATACTCCTTTTAAAATAGGTAATGGCTCTATCATAAACTTTCCTGTCATGATTGATCCAACCAATATTATTACTGGCATACACATTTCCTGGTTCTATACTTAATGCTTTCTCGTAATAATTTATTGCTGAATCTGCTTTCGAAAAGGAATAATAAAAATGCCCCAGGTCTACATAGGCATCCGCATTTCCCGGATCAACTTCAATAGATTTTTGGTAATACCTGATGGCAGAGTCAGGCCTGTTTAGTGTTTTGTAAACAAAAGCCAATGTAACATACGGGTATCTCCAGCGGGGGGCAGCTTCAATTGCCCTTTTAGCATAAATGATAGAACTATCGAACCGGTTATTATCGAGGTGGAGAGATGAAAGGGTATTTAAAATATAAGCGGCGTTTTTATCTGCACAATAAGAGTTATATGAATACTGAAAAGCACTTTTAATATCAACCATTTTCCTGCTTTTGCCAAAATATCCCCTTGCCTTAAAAAAATACATTTTTCCCTGTAGTGATTGGGCAAAATCCGGATCATCCTGCCTGATGATATTGATGGCTTTTTCCAGCATATTACCGACTTCATAAAACTCCTGCTGCGCTACTTTTTCCATTCTATTAAGGCTGGTCATCATTTCGTCCGTTTTCTCATCTTCATCAATTTGCGCCCTGATCCGCTGAATCGAAGAAGCGTCTTTGCAATCGAGGTAAAGATTGATCTTACTTTGCGCAAAGTTGATAAACTCAACTGCTAATGTTGTTTGTGCATCAATGGTATAGGAGTTGCCAGGAAATTTTTTTTCCATCAAACTATAATAATATTCAGCAGATTCTTTTCCGGTTAGCTTGCTTTCTTTTATTGCACCATTAAACAGGTTGTAGGCATCTATCAGTACCGTATCTGCCGGTCCGAAAATACTTCTACCTCTTGGAGCAACGGCCGAAGTACCTGGTCCTTTTGCCTGCAATTTTTTTGTCATTATCCATTGCCGCAGGTAAGCCGTATCAACAATACTTATGAGTTTTTCACTGTTTTCATTACAACAAAAAAATGGATCCTGTTTACGTTTAAATCGCTGTTCTGCAATAGATGGAACGTTCTTGTCCACATATTTTTGGATTTCGGAGAGAGTAATTTTATTATCTAATATACCAGCAGAATCTGCAGCACCCGTTAATCCATCTATCAGGTAATAAGTAAAAAGGCCATGCCCTGCCCCAATGGTAGCATCTTCCAACGACTCTTGTCCGGCACCGGTCGCAAGCATAATTATTTCACCAGCCCTTTTTTCTGAAATAGCTGAATTTAAGAAACGCTGACCTTCCGTTCCCCCGGGCATCTCACTTGTCCGGCAGGCATCCATAATAAAATAAACTTCCACACCTTTGGCAGTTTCTTTCGCAATTTTTTTCTTTAAATTAAAAAGTTGCACATTTCCTCCTGCCAGGTAGTTATTCTTATCCCCTGCAGGATTACAATCATATGTTATATAGAAAAATTCATCTTCATCAATGGCATCACCATGCCCTGCCAGGTAAAAGAAGAGCTTATCGCCCTTTTGCAATTTTTTGGCCTCCAGCCATTTAAATCCTTTCGACCAGAAATTAGCAGAAACGGCTTGCTCATTTAAAAGGCAAAAAATATTATCCCCTGATACTTTGCCTCCACCAGGAGATTTCAGGTAATCCCTGAACATTTCTGCATCTTTATCAGCATAAGTTAATGGACGTACATATTTATATTTTGAGATACCCATTATCATGGCAAAAGTCTGCGGCCCGGAGATGGTGGAATCTCTGGGTTTGGGAGGTGACTGAGCAATGGCTGAATAGCCCGTAGCCAGAAATAATAGGCTCCCGATGATGATAAGATTTAATTTTCGCATAAATTCGACTAACTAATTTACGGATTTACAACGGAATGGCAACTTTATCTGTCTACAGCCCGGAGATGGTAATTTTTCCGGTATAGAGTCTCATTCTGCATGTAGGGTTAAAACTTGCAGAAGTTGCAACCATTAACAGGATTATCAAATCATTTATCACATTAACCAACGACCAAACACTTCTGATGGACAAACCGATAGAAAAGCAGGCTGAGAAAGGAGGAAAAAAATTTCACCGTCACGTTACCAAATACCTGGTTGAACGGGATACTATTTTTGCTACTATCTGGGTATTCATCTTTATCTTTTTATTGGGGTCTATACCACTAAATCTCGGAACCTTAAACCCGATAAAACTGGGATTAAAGGATTTTGACTTTAATGATATGACTTATTCCAAATTGGAAAAAGCAGATACAACACATATTGATTCAAATATTGTAATTGTAAATATTGGTGATGCTGACAGGGAAGGTTTATCTCTGATGATAGATAAAGTAGCAACAATGCATCCAAAAGTGATGGCGTTGGATGCTTATTTTAACGGCCCGGGTGATCCACACCAGGATTCAATGCTTAGTGAAACATTCAGAAGAAATAAAAACCTTATAGCAGCAACAAGGCTTGAACTGAGCGGAAAGGAAGGCGATACAGTAAAACTGGGAGGTACTTATATAAAAAATGCGGCACAATATGCTTTTGTCAATTTTTTCACTGATTCAATTGCAACATTCCGATATTATGAACCCTTCCTGGAAGATTATGCAGAAAAGACCTATAAATCATTTTCTTCAGCAATTGTTGAAGCCTATGATCCCGTTGCCTACCATAAATTAGAAAAAAAGGGCCACCATAAAATATTGATTAATTACACCCGTCATGTAACACAATACCAGGTCATTAATTATGAGGATTTATTTTTGGATAAGGTATTTGATTCAGCATTTTATAATAAAATTGTTTTATTTGGTTACATCA
>JBARSW010000387.1:0-1820 GCA_049644925.1 Chitinophagaceae bacterium
ATTTGTAACCCTTGACCTGCCCATACATGAAAAGCCAAACAAAAGATGGCGCAGCTATTCTATTGCTTCCTGGCCGGATGAAACCAACACATTTGAACTACTGATTGTACTGGCAGAAGGCGGGTTGGGCACACAATTTCTTTTTGAATTCAGAAATATAAAAGTGGGTAGTGAATTATTATTAAGAGGGCCGCAAGGAGTATTTACATTGCCCGAAAGAATTGAAAAAGACCTTTTTCTTATTTGTACGGGTACCGGTATTGCTCCATTCAGAAGTATGGTACAGGATATCAGGAGAAAAAAAATACCATTTAAAAGTATAAACCTGATTTTTGGCTGCCGCAAAAAAGAAGACCTTTTATATTACGATGAGCTAAAAGAACTGGAACTTACTTTGCCCGGTTTCCATTATCACCCCACATTATCCAGGGAACATTGGATGGGACACTACGGATATGTTCATCCTATATATATGGATTTATGTAAAAACAGGCAGGAAGCACAGTTTTATCTCTGTGGCTGGAAACATATGATAGATGAGGCTAAGAAACATATACTGGAAATGGGTTATGATAGAAAATCAATTATCCAGGAACTATATGGATAAACCCCCTTTTTTATTTTCCCTGATTTTTCTATGACAATCCGCAAGTAAGGGGTTGACAATTGTCATGATTAATTTTTAGTACATAGTTACTATATTCGTGCAAATCAATTTGCGTATGGGTCCATCGTCACTCATAGTACTTATTATTGCTGCTGTTGCCTTCTCGGGCATTGCAATACTTATTGCAAAATTTGTATTAAAAGCCAGTACCAATAAACAAAAGGGTGAGCCCTATGAGTGCGGTATTCCTACACAGGGTAAAACGTGGATACAATTAAATGTAGGCTATTATCTTTTTGCATTGATATTCCTGATTTTTGATGTAGAGCTGGTTTTTTTATACCCATGGGCAGTGGTGGCAAAAAGTATGGGGTGGGTAGCCTTGGTTGAAATTGTCGTATTCTTTTTTATTCTTTTTATGGGATTTTTATATGCACATAAGAAAGGTGCGTTGAAGTGGATGTAGCCTCACCCCTTACCCCTCTCCACAAGTGGAGTGGGGAAAATAGCAAGGCACAAGGCCAGCTTATTTGTGGAGTAAAAACATTTTTGGAAATCTGAATGAGTGAGAAAACTAACATATCTAAAGAATCTTCTCTGATCCCTCTTTCTGGGGGTGGTAGGGATGCTTTTCCCGGAAATATTGAAGAGATTCCGGGTGGTGGCATTGTATTAAGCAAATTAGATGATATTATTAACTGGGCAAGGTCAAACTCATTATGGCCCCTCACTTTTGCTACCAGTTGTTGCGGCATTGAATATATGTCTGTGGCCGGTGCTAAGTATGATTTTTCCAGGTTTGGTTTTGAAGTGGCCCGTGCCTCCCCAAGACAGGCAGATGTTATTATTATAGCGGGTACAATCGTAAACAAAATGGCCCCTGTATTAAAAAGATTATACGACCAGATGGCCGACCCGAAATATGTAATTGCAATGGGTGCCTGTGCTATAAGTGGTGGCCCTTTCTTTTATAACACTTATTCTGTTGTAAAAGGAGCTGACCATGTGATACCCGTAGATGTTTATGTTGCCGGTTGCCCTCCAAGGCCTGAGGCATTGATGCATGCATTGATATCATTACAACAAAAAATAAAAAGCGGATTGACCAGGGAACAAATAAGAAGTCCCAAACTCTAAAAAGAAGTTTGGAAGTCTTTTAATTGGAAATTAAAAAATGACAACGGAAGAATTAAAAATAAAGATTACTGAACTG
>JBARSW010000388.1:0-1517 GCA_049644925.1 Chitinophagaceae bacterium
AAAATGATCCTGGTACGCCATCTCCGTGAAATTGATTCCATTAGTTTTACTGATCCAACTCTTGTTTCCTATTATCAGTTACCAAGAGGATTAAGTATTGCTTTGATGGGGATGACACCCGAACGGCGTCATCCTATTGACAGCTATATGGGATACACTGTTTTTAAAAACGGGTTGCCGGTAGCTTATGCCGGTTCCTGGTTATTGTTTGATAGCGGACGCATCGGTCTCAATGTATTTCCATCCTACCGTGGTGGTGAATCGCAATATATTTTTCAACAAGTGTTGCAATTACATGCCCGGGTGTACCGGCTAAAACGTTTTACGGTAGATCCCTACCAGATCGGAAATAAAAACAGCGACGGCATTTACTCCGGTGCATTCTGGGTTTATTATCATGCCGGTTTTCGTCCATTATTGAAAGCACAACAGGAGTTGGCAGCAACAGAAGCCGCAAAAATTATTAGCATCCCCCGCTATCGCAGTACAACGACGATATTAAAAAAATTGGCCGATAGTAAACTGGAACTTATCCTGAAAAAGAATGCAGTGCGGTTTGATGCCAATGACCTGAGCCTTACTTATGCCGCCATTCTTAAAAACCAATATAACAGTAACCGGTTGCGGACTGAAAAAGAAAAAGCAAAAAAACTGGCAGCTATACTTCAGATAAAAAGCTATGAAGAAGAAAAAATGAAATTCGTTCTGCAAAACTGGTCAATACTCCTACTGCATAATGAAGCAGAATTGCGCAGCAACAGTTCCTTAAAAAAAACACTGAAATCCCTTTTTATGTTAAAGGCATCTGGCAGCGAAGAGGCATATATCAGGCTGCTGCAAAAGGCTGAGGTATTAAGAATATTGGTGGAGCAAATATTAAAGCAGTTGGACATATAATATTAAAAATGAAATATTAAGGCAGATAATTCGGATTAATAATATTATCTTATCCCTTTATTTAAAACAAAAACCACATTATTATGAGATTAAAAATTAAAGTACCTGTATTAATCGGTATTGCTTCATTTCTATTTACTGCCTGTTCTTCTTCTAAAACTGAAACCAACCCTGTTGATATGGAAAAACTAAAAACAGAGATCCAGGGAATGGAAGATGCCTTTGCTGCTGCTGAAAAAGCCAAAGATGCAACTGCCGTAGCTGCTTATTATTCTGAAGATGCTATTAGTTATGCCAGGAATAAAGCACCGGAAGTAGGTAGGGCAGCTATTAAAGAAAGCATTGCAAAGAACATAAAAGAAGATACCACTGGTAATCATAGTGAATATAAAGTGGTGGACCTATTTGCTGAAGGAAATATGGTGGTTGAAATTGGTTCCTGGACTAATATGAATCCTGCTGGTGCCCGGCTTGACAGCGGACACTATATGTCCTTCTTCCAGAAGCGGGATGGAAAATATCTTTGCGTAAGGGATATGAATGTCGCTTCAACTCCTGCAAAGCCCGCCGCTAAGCCTGTTCAATAAATAATTTATTTCTTGTTTTGCAAATGGAGTCCA
>JBARSW010000389.1:0-6014 GCA_049644925.1 Chitinophagaceae bacterium
CATTACCTCATGAAGTGGTTGTGATGAACCAGTTGACGGTGAACCTGCACCTTATGCTGGTAAGTTTTTATCGTCCTACAGCAAAGCGATTTAAAATTATTTGTGAAGCCAAAGCATTTCCCAGCGACCAGTATATGTTTGAAACACATGTGAAGCATCATAACTATAATCCAGCTGAAGCGATTATTGAAGTTTCTCCCCGTGCCGGTGAACATACGATACGCAAAGAAGATATTATCGAAGCAATTGAACAGCATGGTGAGGAAACAGCTCTTGTTTTATTCAGTGGCATCAATTATTACACCGGCCAGTTATTTGATATACCTACAATAACAAAAGCAGTAAAAAAAGCTGGTGCAGCTGTCGGATTTGACCTGGCACATGCTGCCGGAAATGTGGCCCTGCAATTACATGACTGGGAAGTAGATTTTGCCTGCTGGTGCAGCTATAAATATTTGAATGGTGGACCAGGTGCTGTTGGCGGAGTTTTTATTCATGAAAAGAATCATGATGATAACTTGCCAAGGTTTGCAGGATGGTGGGGATATGATAAAGCTACACGGTTTAAAATGGAGAAAGGGTTTAAACCAATGCCCGGTGCAGAAGGCTGGCAACTCTGTACACCTGCATTATTTTTATATGCAGCTCACAGGGCTTCATTAGAAATAGTGGAACAGGCAGGCTGGGATAAAATACTGGCCAAACAAAAACTATTGAATAAATATTTATGGTTCCTGCTGGAAGAAGTAAATGCTGCAAGTTCCAAAAAGATCATTGAATTTATTACTCCACTAAGCGAAGAGGAAAGAGGCTGCCAGGTATCTATGCTGATGCTGGAAAAGGGAAAAGTGATATATGATGAATTGATACAGCAGGGGATTATGGTAGATTGGCGGGAACCCAATGTAATCAGGCTGGCCCCGGTGCCTTTGTATAATACTTACGAAGAGGTGTGGCAGTTTGCACAAGCATTAAGGAAATTGGTTGTATAGTATGAATTGCGGAAAGACCGAAGGGTATTGTTTGTAACAGGATAAACGCATTTAAATACCTAAATACAGCACACGGATGACACGGATTGAACTGATTTTTCAGATTTTTAATTTTTCATAAAAGAATAACTATTTGAACGGATAAACATTGATTTATTCTGCTAAGCAGAATTATAAAATCCGTTTTCATCCGTCTGACCCGTGTCATCCGTGTTCCGAAATTCGATTTTCAAAAAAACTCTCTAAGAAATTAGATGCGTTAGCCCTGTTGTCTGTATTGTGAATAAAGCTACTTTGGTTTAACTTTGATATCATGACAAGACATCAACTCGTTGAGCAGATATTTAAAAAGCAATCCTACCTCTGTGTGGGATTAGATACCGATATTACAAAAATACCCAAGCATCTATTGTCAGAATCAGACCCGGTTTTTGCTTTCAATAAAGCAATTATTGATGCGACAAAAGATTTATGTGTAGCATATAAAATTAATACGGCTTTTTACGAAGCTTTGGGAGTAAAAGGCTGGGAGGCCATGGAAAAAACCGTTCATTATATCGGCGAAGAGCATTTTAAAATCGCTGATGCAAAACGTGGTGATATTGGCAACACTTCTGATCAGTATGCAAAAGCTTTTTTTGAAACCATGCCATTTGATGCAATAACAGTAGCACCATATATGGGAGAGGATAGTGTGAAGCCTTTTTTGCAGCACAAAGGGAAATGGGCAATTGTTTTAGGACTGACTTCAAATAAAGGGGCCAATGATTTTGAATTGCTACATACCGGTGGCGAGTACTTTTATGAAAAAGTGCTGGAAACAGTTTCTACCTGGGGAACTGAGGATAACCTGATGTTTGTAATTGGTGCTACACGGGCAGGAGATTTAAAAAATACAAGAAAACTTACACCGCATCATTTTTATTTGGTTCCCGGTGTTGGTGCACAGGGTGGCAGCCTGAAAGAGGTATCTAAAGAAGGGATGATAAAAGATTGTGGTTTATTGGTAAATGTTAGCCGGGCAATTATTTATGCTGCCGATGGCGAAGATTTTGCAGAGAAGGCAAGGACTGTTGCAAAAGAATATCAGGAGGAGATGACTGATTATCTGAAATAGGATTTTATATAGTCTTTCTCTTTTTAAACCAAATGGCTAACAAAGTTCCGAGTAATGTAAATGGGATGATTGTCAGGTAATAAGTGATTGATTCACCATTTAAACTGAAGTCGCTGATATAAGCCAACAAAAGAGTTAAAACAAGTCCGGTAATAGCTCCGTGAATCAGGTCCTTTTTAGTAGAAATTCTTCCGGTAACATACCCACCTAAAAAACAACAACTGAAAGTAATTATTAATGCAGCAATTGAAAAGTTGCCGGAGATATCATTAAAATCACTTTCCTCACCATGACCTTTTACCTTGGAGGCCAGGTTTAGCAGCAAGATAAGACCTGCTAACATAAAAATTACAGCAGCAATTATTACTCCGGCAATAACAGAAATTATATTCCGGCCCGTTTCATTTTTTGTTGAACTCATGATTCAAATATCCCCTTTTTTCATTTATCCGTTACCTTTGAACCGATATTAATTTTAATTCAGAATACTAAATCAAAAATAGCGATGGCAACCCGTTCAGATTTGTTTCATAGTCCTGATTATTTTGCTGTGGATGAATTACTGACAGAGGAACACAAACTCATTCGGGAAACTGTTCGTAGTTATGTCAAAAAAGAAATTTCTCCTATAATTGAAGATTATGCTCAAAAGGCTGAATTTCCTCAACAGATAGTAAAGCAATTAGGCAATTTAGGCTGTTTTGGCCCAACTATTCCTTTTGAATATGGAGGCGGAGGATTGGATTATATCTCCTATGGATTGATGATGCAGGAACTGGAAAGAGGAGATAGCGGAGTCAGGTCTACAGCTTCGGTACAGGGGTCACTGGTAATGTATCCAATTTATGCTTATGGTAACGAAGAGCAACGTAAAAAATATTTACCCAAACTGGCAAGTGGTGAGTGGCTCGGGTGCTTTGGATTGACAGAACCTGATCATGGTAGTGACCCGGGAGGTATGTTGACAAACATCAAAGACTGTGGTGACCATGTATTACTGAACGGAGCAAAAATGTGGATCAGTAACGCACCTTATGCACAAGTGGCTGTGGTTTGGGCAAAGAATGAAGAGGGAGAAATACAAGGTCTGATTGTTGAAAGGGGAATGGAAGGATTTAGTACACCAACTACACATGGCAAATGGAGTTTAAGGGCATCCGCTACTGGTGAACTGGTTTTTGATAATGTAAAAGTTCCGAAAGAAAATATATTGCCAAACGTAAAAGGACTTAAAGGCCCGTTAGGTTGTTTAACAAAAGCAAGATATGGTATTGCCTGGGGTGTGATAGGTGCAGCAATGGATTGCTATGATACAGCATTGCGGTATTCCAAAGAAAGAGAACAGTTTGGCAGGCCAATTGGCGCATTTCAGTTACAGCAAAAAAAACTGGCAGAGATGATTACTGAAATAACCAAGGCACAATTATTAAACTGGCGGTTAGGAGTTTTAATGACTGAAGGAAAAGCAACGCCACAACAAGTGAGTATGGCCAAAAGGAATTCCTGTGAGATTGCAACAAATATTTGTCGTGATGCAAGGCAGATACTCGGTGGCATGGGTATTACCGGCGAATATCCGGTGATGCGCCATATGATGAACCTGGAAAGTGTGATCACCTATGAAGGTACACATGATATTCATTTGCTGATAACTGGAATGGATGTGACAGGGTTTAACGCATTTAAATAAAGTCAGAAGTCTGGAAGACCGAAAGTCCGAAAGACTATTTCTGTAATTGTGAACATCTTTCCAACTTCCGGACTTTCCGTCTTTCTGACAAATCAATAATATGAAAATCTTTTTAATCGGCTTCATGGGTTCCGGTAAAACACACTGGGGAAAATTGTTGAGTGAAAAACTCGGTATCCTTTTCTTTGATTTAGATGAACAGGTTGCCGAACATACTGGTAAGTCAATACCGGAGATTTTTGCTTCAGAAGGTGAAGAGCAATTCAGACTGATAGAAAAAGACATTCTGCATATAATCACCGAAAGCCATGAGAGTCTGGTCATGTCATGTGGTGGCGGCACTCCCTGTTATTTTAATAATATTGATTACATGAAAATGGCTGGGACCGTTGTTTGGATAAATACACCATTAGAAACTCTTTACAAAAGGTTAGTTGGGGAAAAACAACACCGGCCATTGATCAAAAACCTTTCAGATGATCAGCTGAATAGTTTCATACAAAAGAAATTCTCTGATCGTAGAATTTATTATGAACAGGCAAATGTTTCTGTTGAAGAAGAGCCGGTGCAATTGGATAAATTAATAGAAATAATATTTCATGCTTAAAAAATATATAGCTGTTGCTGCAGTTTTTGGTGCAATAGGGGTTGCCCTTGGTGCATTCGGAGCACATGGGTTAAAAAAAATTACGGAAGATGAAAAAATTCTTCATGGATATCAGACGGGTGTAGAGTACCAGATGTACCATGTATTTGCATTACTGGCTGTCGCATTTCTTTCTGAAAAGATCTCAAATAAATTTTTAAAATGGTCGGCTAATTGCTTTGTTGCAGGCATTCTTTTATTTTCCGGGTCGTTATACCTTATTACTATTTTAAAAATACAAGAGAGCAGTGCTGTAAAATTTGCAGGACCCATTACACCGGTTGGTGGTATTTTCTTTATTGCAGGCTGGGTTTTTCTGTTTTTATCAGTGATTGGCAAAAAGAAATTATAGTGGTAGCTCTAGCGTAGTTACAGTGCCATCAATATTTTCAATTCTAAATGTCCCGCTAATTGCTTCCATTCTGTTGTTAATGTTTTTTAACCCATTGCCAAACTGCCTTATGTTTTTCAGATCAATTCCCTTTCCATTATCTGAAATACAAATTGAAAGCCGATGATCAATAGTAATAGTAATATTAACCTGGGAAGCTTCCGAGTGTTTCAAAATATTGTTAAGCGTTTCCTTTACGCATAAGAATATATTTCTTCTTTTATTACCTGTTATTTCCCTGGTAGAAATTTTTTTGGGAGTATGAATGTTGCATTTTACAGGAGTTCCATCAAAATATTCCTGGGCGTAAGAACGAATATAGGAAACAAGGTTATCGATGGTGTCATTTTCACTGTTCATACTCCAGATAATCGCATTCATTTTATTCAGAACTTCATCGGCAAAATGAGAAATTTTGTGAATCTCTTCGGGTGTATTTTCTTTCATCTTTTTTCGGGCAATTTCACTCATAAGCCTTATCACAGTCATTCCCGAACCTAATTCATCATGCATATCAGTTGAAATTCTTACTCTTTCATCCTGCTGAGCTTTATATACTGCAATTTCCTTCTCGTACTGTTGCAGTAGGTTTTGGGCTTTCAGCGATTCAGTTTCCTTGGTCCTTGTTATGATTAGTCTGCGGTTTTTATAATTCAAGCCGGCCAGGAAAAAAACTAATTCAAGAAACAGCCCAAATTCATAATAGAAAAGAGGTGAACTAAGTACTCCCGGAAAGTTGTTTAATAGTGAAACATTCATCAGCGTCACTTGTGAAATCAATGAGAATAATAATAAGAATAAATTACCCCAGAACAAATAACGGAGAAGTTTGTCGTCCCAGTGACGTTTACTATAAATGAGAAATATCAGAATCATAACGAGTAACAAAACTTTTGTAGAATTTTCTACCATGTTTTCAAAACTGAAATTATCACTGAAAAAATGCAGGTAGCTATAGATGAGCAGTGATATTGCCAGAATGGCTATGCCTGCCTGGTAGAATTTATGCAGAAAAGGATACTTGTTGCGGGTATCTAAAAATCTTTGCATAAAAATCATGTAAAAAATGATTCCTAATCCCTGCATGATATAATCAAGGTAGCTTTCAAGGAAATAACTGATTCTGCTTGTTTCAAAATCGTACCTGGCCTTGGTGAATAACATTCCTCCTAATAAAA
>JBARSW010000390.1:0-4094 GCA_049644925.1 Chitinophagaceae bacterium
GTTACAGTCTGAATCTGCTCCGCAGCGTGTAGTAATTTCAAGTGTTTTATAATCATCACCTTCACCATATAATAGCCCCATCACAATAAAAGCACCATTTAATTTGGCATCAATATTAAATGGAGAACCAGGACCACTAATATCCACATCGCCCCACTTTGCATCCAATTCTTTCCAGGCGGCCTTCCAATCAGTGGGATAATGCCGGTGAAGTTTTATTACGTCTCTTACAATTCTTGCATAATCGCTTTCAGCTGGAATGGATGAAAGACCGGTTTCAATTATTTTATTGATATCCTTTTCAAAAAAGGCGGCACTGTATAAAGCACTTAAAAATATTCCGCCGTAAACACCATCACCATAATTCATGATATGTCCTATTTTATCAGATTCATTAATGATGTTCTGAATCATACCGGGGTTCATAAATCCTATGTAATCTGCTTCAATCTGAAAGTCAATATCATCTGCCCGAAAATTATATTCCGGATTGCCGGACATAGGAGGAAAAATACCATCAAAATAATTTTTCCTTGCTTGCATATTGGCACACCAAAGCTGATAGCCTGCCTTCGCCAGCATTTCCTGGTATTTCACCGCCGGTGCATCCATCCCATATTTATCCATGGCCATCATAAAAGTCAGTTGCACATAAATATCATCCTGCCAAACACTACCTTTAATATCTGCTGGTGACCATTTAATAGAATCGTTATTTATTTTTTGCTGATAATTAAATTCTGTAGGTGCACCATACGTAACACCAATCATTTTCCCGGCCCAGCCTCCAGCAATTTTATCTTTCAGCTTTTGCTTACTTATAGAAAGTAATTTGCTTTGCGATTGGACCTGCGTAAAACACATTGTTCCGATAAATACTATTACCAATAAATTGATCTTTTTCATTTCCTAATTTTTCAATTTATGAATGTGCTTTTTGCTTAATCAAACCTGAACCAATCCAGCTTCAGTGTACCGGATTTGACAAGAATTTTGACTTTATTCTTCCCTTTATTCAATTTATAATTGCCAATTGTCTGCTCTAAAAAGTCTTTGCTGATTACATTAACTAAAACTTTCTTTTTATTGATCCAAATAGTTAAACTGGTTGGTGCAACAACTGCCGATGCCTTAATTGATAATTGGTGTTTTTTCTTGTCTAAACTTTCAAAATTATAAACCACCCATTCTGATTGTTGAAGTTCAATGGATTGCTCTGACCAAAATTGTTCTTTTTCTTTACTGTCCAATTTTATCTGAACCGGTTCATTTTTTCTGTAAAATTTTGACTTATTAGCTGTGTCTAAAACAAAATAAGAATGGTTAAACCCATTAAAGCCATAATTCTCAGCTTCAATTTTTGCAGGAACTCTTGTCAAAATAGCATTGCAAACATCTTCGAAATAATCGCAATTGGAAATTTTTATATTATCCAATAACTCATTGAAAGCTTTTTCCGCAATGATAGCATCCGGCTTTTTACCACTCTTGGTATATTCAGCGATTAAATCCCAACCAGTTGGTTTTTTAATTGAATAGGGAGTGTTTTGTGTATCCATTTTTTTCCAAGGCCAAAAAGAAAAACCGATGTTGTTTGCTTCAAACAATTGTGTAGTTGCCCAATAAATTGCATTCCCTTTTTCTCCGGTTTCGCCTACCCAAATTGGTGTATTTAATTCATTTCTCCTTTTTAAGTATTCATCTATGTTATTCAAATTATCTGGCCTGGCCCAGCAATAATAATGGAACTGGTAAAAAACATTATAATCAAATGGTTTATCAAAAAGAGACCAATCATTTGACCAATCAAAACCCTCAAGGGTAATCATATGTCGTTGGTCAATCTTTCTTATTTCAGCAGTTAGCCGTTGATACATTGGAATCAACAAATGCTTGTACTTTTCAGCAGAACCTGTTGCCTTAGGTAGTGGCTCATTCAGTAAATCATACGCAGCTACAGTGGGTTCATCTTTGTAACGCTGGGCAATTTTTACCCAAAGGTTTACCAGTTGATCCTCGTATTTCTTTTCTATAAAAAGTTCTGTAATATATTTTGGACTATCATCAATATTAGCACCCGTTTGCCCGCCCGGTGCGCCGTGCATATCTATAATCACATAAAGTTTGTGTTTCTTGCACCAACTAACCAACGAATCTAATAATTGAAAACCTTCATCGACATAAACAGGATTTTCAGCTTCGGTTAAAAACAATCTTGAGTTTAATGCCGGCCTTACAGAATTAAATCCCAATTCTGCAATTCTTATTATATCAGCTTCTGTAATATAGTTTTGTCTGAAGGCAATCCAAAAACGATCGGCTTTTTCCTTGCCAATCAAATCGGCCACTACTTTTTCTATTTTTCGTGGCCTATCACCGTTAGCACCAAATTTCCACATATAACCTTCAGGCAACATCCAATTCCCAAGTCCTACTCCTTTTAAGAACACTTTCTTGCCAGATTCATTTACAATATCCTGGCCCGCAGTATGCAAAAAACTTAAATTACTTTTCCCCTTTACCTGAGCAATTGCAGAATTGCCAGCGGCTATGAATAGTAATAGAATATATATTTTTTTCATTTCCTTATTTTTTAAAAATTAATGGCAACCAAACTTTCATTGATCCACCTGTTTGGCTGGCATCAGCAAAAGGCACCAATACCAATTGCTGCTTCTTTTCTCCTTTTTTATTATCAGCAATATTTAAAGAGTAAGCCTGCCGTCCTATCCAACCTGCGGGCAAAAGACCCGGAGTGTTTATACCTGAAGGCTTTTCAATCACCACAGCTTTATTTGTATTCATTGAAAATAGTTTTAACCCTTCCAAATTATGTGTGCTATCTAAGGCCATTACTTGTGGTCCCCGCTGAATTGCCATTTGGTCGGGATAACTTTTTCCTCCAGACAGCATTTTGAATGGAATCTGAAAAGAGACTTTTATTTTATCTCCTGCTTTCCAGCTACGATTAATTACTACTGGTTGTTTACTTGTTCCTTTATAGGATTTTCCGTTAATAACTGCTGTAAATGATTGACACCAAGTTGGCACCCTTAATGCAATGGGAAACGCTGCACTTTGTGAAGGATTTACTGATATAGTAGCATTACCGCTTTCAGGAAAATTGCTTTCAACTTTTAATGTTAATTGAACTGTTTTTTTGTTTACCGTAGCAATAGTCTCCTTGTAGGTTGCAGGTTCATACATCATTACTGTTGGCACTTCTTTGATATTTCCGAAAGTGAAATTAGGCACCATGGCAATTCCTCTTGGCACACTCGACTGACAGCAGGTGATATGGCAAGTATATGGTTTTGCACCCATCAAAGGTGTATAATAACTTACACACCCTGTTTGAGGATTTTCGGCAGCTAATAAATGATTATATACCGACAGTTCTATCTGATCAAGGAATTTTAAATCGCCTGTTATTTCAAGCAATTGCTGATTAAACTGAATCCAGGTAGTTGTTACGCAACCTTCACCCATATTGGCTTCTCTACCTGCCGGTAAATAATCGTCTGCCTGAAAATATTCATGAGAACTGGTGGTTCCGGTTACATAAAGCTGATTCTTTACAATATCATTCCAAGCTATCAATAATGGTTTTAACATTGTCTCATCACCTGTTGCTTTGTATAAATTTGCCAGCCCCACAAACGTTGATAACATTTCATATGCTTTGCCATTACCCACTGCGGTTACTTTCCCTTTTGTCAATAAGGCACTGATAATTTTGGGGCCATTCTTTTGTTCCCAAGCCTCTAAAATATAATAGCAAAAGTCAAGATACTTTTTATCACCTGTATATTTATACAATTCAACCATTGGGTCAAGCACACTGGTGGAAGCCATCCCTATATGTGTACCTGCCAGAATAATATCAAGTTGTCCGGGTTTATTTCCAAAAGTTTTACACAGCAGATCACCCATTTTTTTACAAGCATCCAATGCTGGTTGATAACCTGTTGCCTTGTAATATCCAAGCAATCCATACAGGTTATATTTATGACTCCAAACATCCCAGCTTGTCCAGTAGTCTTCGGGAGTATAAGTGCCTAAATAACCATCGGGTAACTGGGAATGTACCAACT
>JBARSW010000391.1:0-5287 GCA_049644925.1 Chitinophagaceae bacterium
GCAAAGAGAATTGTAAAGAAAGAAAGAATAGTTTTGTAAGGCAAATTCAATGGACATTGGAAAATATTTCACAGGATAAGAAACATGAATTAAATCAAACGAATGACTAAAACAACAACCAGGTGGAATAAAGAACATCATTTCACCAGTTACCTGGATGATGTGACGATTGAACTCGATGGGAACCGTGATAAGGGATTTGGTCCCAAGGCCTTGCTTTTATCAGGGTTAGCCGGCTGTTCCGGTATTGATGTCGTTGATATTTTAGAAAAAATGCGAGTTGAATTTTCCGGACTGGAAATAGATGTGGAAGCCGAACAGACAGAGGATCATCCAAAAGTGTATAAGGATATTACCATCACTTACAGGCTTAAAACTTCGGTAGAAAATGAAGAAAAAGTAAAAAAAGCAATTGAATTGTCACTGGATAAATATTGTGGGGTGGCAGCTATGCTGAGAAAAAATTCAGCAGTGAATTATAAATTAATTATTGAATAATTAATCCTGTAAAATGTTTTCAAAAAAGTCTCAATACGCTTTCAAAGCATTGATTTACCTGGCTGAAAAGTTCAGGGAAGGGCCGGTTTTAATTGCTGAAATTTCAAAGAAAAAAAAGATTCCATTGAAATTTCTGGAGAATATATTACTTGAATTAAAAAAAGCTGAGATCCTGGAAAGCAAAAAAGGGAAAGGAGGTGGTTATTTTTTGAAAAAGGATCCGTCTAAAGTTAAAGTGGCCACTGTTGTACGGCTGGTAAATGGACCCATTTCCATGTTACCATGTGTAAGTCTTTATTTTTATGAAAAATGTAAGAACTGTGATGAAAAGAACTGCGGACTTCATAATATGATGAAAGAAGTACGGGACGTTTCTCTGAATATCATGGAAAACAGAACATTGAAGGATCTGATAGTCTGATATAAAGGTTTTTAATCGGCATCCTGTACATTTGATATTACGTTTGTAATATATGTAGTAGTCTATGGAATTGGTGGGCTGTATTTTTTGGCCTACTTTTGGAAAATTAAAATAATAAAATATGGGTTTACATCTGGGAGATATAGCTCCAAATTTTAAGGCGAAAACAACAGAAGGAGAGATTGATTTTCATGAATACCTGGGGAATAGTTGGGGTGTATTGTTTTCACATCCTGCAGACTATACACCAGTTTGTACCACGGAGCTTGGAAAAACAGCCCTTTTGCACAGTGAATTCGAAAAAAGAAATGTAAAAGTACTAGCCGTAAGTGTAGATGGATTGGAAAGCCATCAAAGCTGGATAAAAGATATTAATGAGACCCAGCATTGTAATGTTGATTTTCCCATTATAGCAGATCCCGACAGGGTTGTTGCTTTTTTGTATGATATGATTCATCCCAAAGCATCTGAAACATTTACGGTACGTTCATTATTTATTATTGGCCCCGATAAAAAAATCAAACTGATTATTACTTATCCGGCTTCAACCGGCAGAAATTTTAATGAAGTTCTCAGGGTTATTGATTCCTTACAATTAGCTGCGGAATTCAGTATTGCTACCCCGGCCGATTGGAAAGAAGGGGAAGATGTAATAGTTGGTCTTTCTGTATCTTCTGAAGAAGCTGTCAATAAATTTCCAAAAGGCGTAAATGAAATTAAGCCCTATTTAAGATATACTCCCCAGCCAAATAAATAAATCATTATTAAATATTGAGTTGAAATTTGAATAATGAAATTGGAAAAAGCCGATATTAAAAAAATCGAAAGGCAATCTCTGCATGAGGCATTGGCTGCAATGGCTGGTCTATTTCCGGGTGAAATTGTGTTTTCCAGTTCATTAGGTCAGGAAGATCAGGTAATTACTGATGCAATTGGTATGAATGCAATTCCGGTAAAAGTATTTACCATTGATACAGGAAGGCTTTTTTATGAGGCCTACGAATTATTGGAGAAAACCGTTGCCAGGTATAAACTACCCGTTCATGTTTTTTTTCCTGAAAGCAGTGATGTAGAAAATTTCGTAACTGCCCGGGGTGTAAATAGTTTTTATGAATCAGTTGATAACAGGAAAGAATGTTGCAGAATCAGAAAAGTAAAACCTTTGAACCGGGCATTAGCAGGGGCAAAAGTTTGGATAACCGGCCTTCGAAGCGAACAATCTGAAAATCGAAAACAAATGTCTATGATTGAATGGGACGAAGGCAGGCAATTGTATAAATTTAATCCCTTAATCAACTGGACCTATAACGATGTGATTGATTATATCAAAAAAAATAACGTTCCTTATAATCCCTTACACGATAAAGGATTTATTAGTATTGGATGTGCTCCCTGTACAAGAGCTATTGAAGCTGGCGAAGATACAAGGGCCGGCAGGTGGTGGTGGGAATTGTCAAAGAAAGAATGTGGATTACATACAGAAAATAAGATGTGATTATTAATTTTAAAATCCTTTAGTTGAAGGTATACAAGTATAAAAAATGAGATTATATCATTTGAATTATATGGAGGAATTAGAAACGGAAAGCATTCATGTTTTTCGGGAAGTGGCAGCACAGTTTGCACGACCGGCACTTTTATTCAGCGGTGGTAAGGATTCTATAACATTAGTACATCTTGCTATCAAAGCATTTGCTCCCGGAAAAATTCCATTCCCGCTGGTGCATATAGATACAGGCCATAATTTTCCTGAAGCATTAGCATTCAGGGATAAAATGGTGGAAGAATTAGGTGCAGAGCTGATTGTTCGTAAAGTGGAGGATACCATAAAAAAAAGAAACCTGTCTGAACCCAAAGGTAAGTTTCCCAGCAGGAACTGGTTACAGACATATACGTTGCTTGATACGATTGAAGAATTTGAATTTGATGCCTGTATTGGTGGCGGTCGCAGAGACGAAGAAAAGGCAAGGGCAAAAGAAAGAATTTTTTCAGTGAGAGATGAGTTTGGCCAATGGAATCCCAAATTGCAAAGACCGGAATTATGGAATATTTATAACGGAAGAATTCATAAAGGTGAAAATGTAAGAGTGTTTCCAATAAGTAATTGGACGGAGCTGGATATCTGGAATTATATACGGAATGAAAAAATTCCACTTCCTTCCATTTATTTTGCCCATGAAAGAGAAGTAATTGAACATGAAGGTCAGCTTATTGCAACAAGTGAATATGTAAAACCTTCAAACTGTGACATTGTTGGGGTTAAGAGTGTACGGTACCGGACAGTGGGAGATATGACTTGCACGGCAGCCGTTGAGTCATACGCAAAAACGTTGGATGAAGTAGTAAATGAAATTATTGCGACAAGGATAAGTGAAAGAGGTGAAACAAGAATTGATGATAAGGTTACAGAAGCAGCAATGGAAGACAGGAAAAAGGATGGGTATTTTTAATACTATGGTTGATTAAAAATTAAATTACAGCTTAGTCATTCTGATCAGAATGACTGATACAAATTAAGTTTCTCTTTAGGGGACAGTGGTATGGATTTATTACGATTTATAACAGCAGGCAGTGTAGATGATGGCAAGAGTACATTGATTGGTCGTCTGCTATACGATAGTAAAAATATTCTGATTGATCAATTAGAGGCGTTGGAACGTTCTACAAAAAACCGGGAAGATGGATCCGTTGACCTGGCATTGTTAACCGATGGCCTTCGGGCAGAAAGAGAGCAAGGTATTACCATAGATGTAGCGTATCGCTATTTTACTACACCTAAACGGAAATTTATTATTGCAGATGCACCGGGGCATGTACAATACACCCGGAATATGGTTACAGGCGCATCAAATGCTAATTTGATAATTATTCTGGTTGATGCAAGGCATGGGGTAGTTGAACAAACCCGCCGCCATTCGATTATCGGTTCATTGCTGAAGATACCACATGTGGTGGTGGCAATTAATAAAATGGACCTGGTAGAATATTCGCAGGAAGTTTATAATAAAATCGTTGAAGATTATACCAAGGTTGCTGCACAACTTGATTTAAAAGATGTTTACTATATTCCAATCAGTGCATTAAAAGGGGATAATATCGTTGATAAGTCAACTGATATTACCTGGTATAATGGTGTGGCACTCCTTGAATATCTTGAAGACATTGCTGTTGAAAGTGATATTAATCTGACAGATAGCAGGTTTCAGGTGCAATTGGTCATTCGTCCGCAAACCGAAGAATTACATGACTACCGGGGCTATGCCGGAAAAATTATGAGTGGTATATATCGGAAGGGTGATAAGGTAACTGTGCTTCCGCAAAATATGGAAACTACCATTACTAAAGTGGAAACTGGTGGTGTAGAAGTGGATGAAGTATTTGCCCCGCAACCTGCCGTACTGCACCTGGCTGATAATATTGATATAAGCCGGGGGGATTCAATTACAAAATCGGATAATCTGCCATTGGTTGCAAACGAAATGGATGCCCTTCTTTGCTGGATGGATGAAAAACCATTGATACAGGGGAATCGATATCTTCTGATGCATAACAGCAGAGTGGTGCGAGCAGTGGTAAAAAGTATCGAATATAAACTGGATGTAAATTCTCTGGAACATTACCCGGTAGATAGTGACGTCAGATTGAATGAAGTGGTAAAGGCAAAAATCAGGTTAGCCTCATCGCTTGTATATGACCCATATGTAAAACTTAGTTGTAACGGTAGTGCCGTTTTAATTGATGAAACAAGTAATCAGACTGTTGCTGCTGTGATGCTTCAATAGTACGCTTATGAAAAAAAAGGAATCACCAGATGAAAGCAAGCTATTTGTAGACGAAGCTATTCAACCTTCTGCGAATACTACTAATGAAAAAAAGGATGAAACAATTGTCAGTGTAAAAAATCTGATAATTGAACCAACTGTCATTGGGCCGGAGAATATCCGCAATGAAAGAAAATGGAAAAAGCTGGCAACATTCTCTATTATCGGATTTACCTTTCTTATAATTCTATTCTTCTTAATGCCTTATATTGATCTTCCGTCGTTCAATTATATTACACAAACAGTAAAAGAAGGTGTTACCAAAAAGTTTATGTTATTTGTGCTAACTGGTTTTCTTGCTCAATTAGTAGATGGAGCAGTGGGGATGGGTTATGGTGTTACCAGTACCAGTATGCTTATGAGTATGGGTGTTCCGCCTGCGGCAATCAGTGGTAGTGTACACACAGCAGAAATTTTTAGTAGTGCGGCAAGCGGTTACAGTCACTATCGGTTTGGCAATGTAAATAAAAAGCTTTTTAGGGTACTGTTAGTTCCTGGAGTAATTGGGGCCATAGTTGGTGCCGGCGCATTAGTATGGATGGGGCAA
>JBARSW010000392.1:0-13940 GCA_049644925.1 Chitinophagaceae bacterium
TATTTTTCTATTTTGCCTGCAATTTGTGCTTTGCAATAAAATCGTTTAATACCCCATTCAAATCAGGCTCTCCAATTTCCTGCAGGTCGTAATAAACCCGCACAGAAGGTTTTTTTATTTTAATAATTCTGTTCAGGTCAATTGGTGTGCCAATGACAACAGTATCGCAAGGAGTGTTGTTAATGGTTGTTTCAAGGTCTTTCAATTGTTGTTCGCCATAACCCATTGCAGGCAGCAAGGTTCCGATATTGGGATAAGTAATGAAAGTCTCACTCAGTTTACCGGTAGTATATGGACGGGGGTCAACGAATCCGGCAGCCCCATATTTCTGTGCGGCAACAATACCGGCTCCAATTTTCATTTCACCGTGAGTAAGTGTGGGACCATCTTCCACCGCCAAAACATGCTTTCCTCTAATAAGAGAAGGGTTATCAACCTTAACTGGCGAAGCTGCATCTATTACAATTGCATTGGGATTTACTTTATTAATATTATTTCTGACTATTTGAATAGATTCTGGAGCAGATGTATCAATTTTGTTAATCACTACTACATCAGCCATTCGTAAAGTTGTTTCTCCCGGATAATATGACAACTCGTGGCCGGCACGGTGAGGATCTGTAACTGTTATCATTAAGTCGGGTTTATAAAATGGGAAATCGTTATTTCCGCCATCCCAAACAATTACATCGCATCCGTCAGGATCATTTTCTGCTGCCCTGAGTATTGCTTCATAGTCAACACCGGAATAAATAACATTCCCCCTTACTACATGCGGTTCATATTCCTCCATTTCTTCAATAGTGCATTTATGTTTTGCCAAATCTTCAACAGTGGCGAAGCGCTGAACCTTTTGTGCTGCTAAATCACCATATGGCATCGGGTGGCGAACCGCAACGACCTTTAAGCCTTTTGCCATAAGCAGTTCTACAATTTTTCTGGATGTCTGGCTTTTGCCGCAGCCAGTTCTTACTGCACCAATAGCTATTACAGGTTTAATGCTTTTTACCATTGTATCTTTTGCTCCCAGTAAAACAAAGTTTGCACCTGCTGCATTAACCCTTGAAGCAAGGCTCATTATCACTGTATAAGGAACATCACTATAAGAAAAAACACAATCATCAACTTTAAGGTCTTTGATTAGTTTTTCGAGGTCCGATTCTGCATAAACAGGAATTCCCTTTGTGTATAAATCTCCTGCAAGCTCTTTAGGATATTCCCTTCCGGCAATGTCAGGTATTTGTGCGGCAGTAAATGCTACAACGTTATAGTTGCTGTTGTTTCTGAAATAAGTGTTGAAATTGTGAAAGTCTCTTCCGGCAGCACCGATAATAATTACATTTTTTTTCATATATCAATCGTTTAGAAGTTTGGATATCTACCTTTATTATAGATCAAAAAACATAAAAGGAAATTGCTTTGTCTTTATCTGAGATCAGGTTACTTATAGTAAGGATCCACCCTAGTCCGGCAGGTAGAAGTTTGACGGCAATGAAAGTTCAGCAAAGCTGAAAATTCGATAGCATTTATTTATGCAATTTTTCATACAGATGAAAGGACAAAGGTAGTTAAATAACTGAATATAATAATTAAGAGGGGCACAACCATATGCTGAATCAAGGTTGCGGTTTGAAACCAATTCAGTTACTGAGAACCATTATTCCCCGGTTTTTCCATGGTTCATTAAGGGAGATATAAGTTTCTATTTCTAAGTATGAAAAGTTTTGCGCAAGCCTTCTTCAAAGGAAACAGGAGCATAGTCAAGTAACTTCTTAGCTTTATCCAGGACAAATCCCGTTTTGGCAGGGCGCAATGCCAGTTGAGAAAATGTTGAGGCTGTCACTTTTTTTATCAATGTTTTATTCAATCCCAAATAATCAGCCACATTGCATGCCATTTGGTAAGGTGTTAATACATATTCTCCGGAAAGGTGAAATATTCCCACAGCTCTATTATATATGATCGAAACAATACCGTTTGCAAGATCTTCCACATAGGTTGGTGTACGAACCTGATCGTCCACAACACAATACTCCTCTCCCAGTTCCAATTTTTCTTTTACAATTGTGAGAACATTACTTCGCCCTGATAGGGGTTTGCCATAAACAAGTATGGTTCTGATAATTGCCCAGTCATAATTATATTTCTTTACACAAAACTCAGCTTCGGCTTTTGTCTTCCCATAAAAATTGACCGGGTTTACATCTTCTTCTTCCGTATACATCCCCCTTTTTCCATCAAAAACAAAATCGGTAGAAATAAAAATAAAAAAAGCCTTTACAGCATCAGCAGATTGCAGAAGAATCCTGGTTCCTTCTGTATTGGTATTATAAGCCTGAATTTGATTTAATTCACAATCATCAACTTTACTATTAGCACCGGCATGCACTATTACTTCTGGTAAGTACTTTGAAATAACCTTGTTTACAGCAATTGAATTGGTGAAATCCATTTCTTCATAATGGAATTTTTCAGACTCCATTATTGATAATCGGCAAACACCTTTACCGGTGGCAATTACATGATGGCCCTTTTGTATTAATAATCGGGTTAAATAATTGCCCAAAAATCCATTTGCACCTGTAATTAAAATTCTCATATTTATATGTAAAAAATTATAAAAATCCTGTTCAAAATAAACAGGATTTAAATTACTTATTTCTGCAGATAAGCACAATATTTAGAAAAATGTCGAATGATTTAATTACAGTTTTTTACTATTAGGGTAAGATATTTATCACCAAAAATTATTTTGGGTGATAATGCTATAATAAATTTTAACTATTGTAATGCTTTAACAATTTGTATCCACTCCTCATTAATAGATTGTTTTGCCTTAACAGCTTTATCCAGTGGAGTGTAATGCATCTGATCGTTAACGATACCAACCATGACGTTATGTTTCCCTTGTATAAGACATTGTACTGCATGATAGCCCATACGGCTGGCAATTAATCTGTCCATAGCTGTAGGACTTCCACCCCGTTGGATATGCCCCAGAATACAAGTGCGGATATCTGCATCTGGTAAGCTTAATCTTAAATAATTGGAAATCCCATTTGCTCCTCCATATTCATCCCCTTCTGTAACAACAATCAGGTTTACATATTTCTTGTTTCTTTCCTTTTCAGATAGTGATTGAATCAGTTCCGGGAGATTTGCTTTTCGCTCCGGAATGAGAATATTTTCAGCACCTGTTGCCACACCACTATGTAAAGCGATATAACCGGCATCACGACCCATCACTTCAACAACAAACAACCGGTTATGTGCTTCCATCGTATCCCTGATTTTGTCAATTGCTTCTACTGCAGTATTTACAGCTGTATCAAAGCCAATGGTGGAATCTGTTCCTGCAATATCCTTATCAATAGTTCCTGGTAATCCAATACACGGGATATCAAATTCATTGCTAAACTGCTGAGCACCTTTAAAACTACCATCACCTCCAATAACAACCAGTCCATTTATTCCCTGCTTTTTTAAATTAGCATAAGCTTTCGCCCTTCCGGATGGTTCATAAAATTCTTTACATCTTGCCGTCTTAAGGATGGTGCCTCCCAGTTGTATGATTTTGGAAACACTTCTGCCATCCATTTTTATCATGTCATTTTCCACAATACCACTATAACCACGCATAATGCCATAAACTTCCAATTGATTATTCAAGGCTGTTCTTACAACTGCCCTGATAGCAGCATTCATACCCGGTGCATCACCGCCAGATGTAAGCACCCCGATTTTCGAAACTTTCTTTTTCATAATCTTCAATTTTAAACTTCACATAAAAATTTTTGACTTCTCACTGGCAATCAAGGCGCAAAAGTAACAGTTTAAAAACATTTGAAATAAATCTTAAGAAAGATTATCACAATAAAATAATTTTCCACATAATTCAATCATATTTCAAGCTTTATATCGTTGAATATCATTTATAAACCGTTTATTCTTAAAAATGGCTAATTTTGCATTTTATTTTAACTAAAATTTCAATTTTTTATGAAAGGGAATGTTTTAATCTTAGCAGGAGGCGGCCCCGCTCCTGGAATTAACACAGTTATTAGTTCTGTAGCTAAGGTTTTTTTAAGAGACGGATACAAAGTAATAGGCTTACATGACGGATATAAAAATCTTTTTACTGAAAATCCATCCACTGTAGAAATAGACTTTGAAATGGCGGATGTTTTTTTCAGTTTGGGTGGTTCAGTTTTAAGAATGAGCAGATACAAACCTGCAGACCTTGAATTCAGACCTGATTTTTTTATTAAGAATAATATCAGACTCCTGGTTACAATAGGTGGAGATGATACGGCATCTACGGCAAACAGAATTTCAAAATTCCTTGTTGAGCGAAAAATCCCTATCCAGAATATTCATGTTCCAAAAACAATTGATAACGATCTTCCACTACCAGAAGGACAGCCAACTTTTGGGTATCAGAGTGCCAAACAGGAAGGTGTACGCATTGGAAGAACCATTTATGAAGATGCCCGTACATCAGCTAACTGGTTTGTAGTATCAGCAATGGGCCGTGAAGCAGGTCATCTTGCATTCGGTATTGGTGCAGCCTGCCATTATCCCATGATTATTATCCCGGAGATGTTCAATAAAATAAAAGTATCGCTGGATAAAATTACAAAGCTCATAATATCATCAATCATCAAAAGAAAAATTTTAGGCATCCCATATGGCTGTGCAATTGTAAGTGAAGGTGTTTTCCATTTTATGAGTGATGAAGATATCGAATCATCAGGCATACAGTTTACTTATGATGAGCATGGTCACCCGGAACTTGGTACCGTTAGTAAGGCCCATATCTATAATATGCTTTTACAAATCAAACTAAAGCAACTTGGAATTAATATCAAGAGCAGGCCCGTTGAAATGGGATATGAATTGCGTTGTATTGCACCTACTGCATATGATTTGATGTATTGCAGTTTTCTTGGTATTGGTGTTAAAACACTTTTTGATCAGGGCCTTACAGGTTGTGTAGTAACCTCTGATCCATCAGGAGATATATTCCCGCTATTCCTGAAAGATGTGGAAGATTCTCATGGAAAAGTAAAAACAAGAATGGTAAGGATTGATAGTCAGAAAGCAAAAATGGTATTCTTCGATAGTTTGCAATACTTGTGCCTTGAAGATATGGAAGAAGCAAAAAAATACTTAAAAAATCCTGAGGAATACGATTTTAAAAAAATTTTGAATTGGGATTAATTCCTCTTTTTTCACTCCTCTGATTAATTAAATTGAGGAAAAAGAAATAAATTAAATGAACAGTTACAACAACAAAAGTACAGTTAGCCAGGTAATTTTTCCTGATGGAAGAGTTCGTCCGTTAAAAAGAACAAAAATTGTTGCCACTGTTGGTCCAGCCTGCGACACTTATGAACAACTTCTGGATTTGGTAAAAGCTGGTGTTAAT
The DNA here is from genome assembly GCA_049644925.1 of Chitinophagaceae bacterium. Lineage (GTDB taxonomy): Bacteria > Bacteroidota > Bacteroidia > Chitinophagales > Chitinophagaceae > JJ008. The sequence continues at coordinate 5,429 of JBARSW010000392.1, forward strand.
GTTTTCAGGCTCAATTTTTCTCATGGTTCACATGAAGATAAAAAGTTGATCATTGAACGTATTAAGAAAATAAATTCAACAGAGCCGTATAATATTTCCATTTTGGCTGACCTTCAAGGGCCCAAACTCAGGGTTGGAGAATTGAAAGGTGGTTCACTTGAGCTTATAGAGGGAGATATACTCACATTTACCAATACCAAACTGGTAGGTACCAAGGAAAAGATTTTTGTCTCTTATAAAAATCTGCATAAGGATGTACAGGTTGGAGAAAAAATTTTACTTGATGATGGGAAAATGGAAGTATTAGTAAAGGAGATAACAGCAGAAAATGAAGTTAAAGTAGAAGTCTTACTTGGCGGAATTTTGTTTCCCAAAAAAGGTCTGAATCTTCCCGATACTCAGATTTCATTACCTGCACTTACAGAAAAAGACCTGGCTGATCTGAATTTTATTCTCACACAAAAGGTTGACTGGATTGCCTTATCATTTGTAAGAAAGCCAATTGATATCATTAATCTTAAAAAAATGATTAAAGATGGCGGAAGCAAGGCTAAAGTGATAGCAAAAATTGAAATGCCTGAAGCTTTAAAAAACCTTCGTGATATTATCCTGGAGAGTGATGCCATTATGATTGCCCGGGGAGATCTGGGAGTTGAATTACCAATAGAAGAAGTGCCACTGATACAAAAAGACATCATTAAAAAATGCATTCATCGGGCAAAGCCGGTGATAGTTGCCACTCAGATGATGGAGAGTATGATTGAAAGGACAAAACCTAACCGTAGTGAAATAACAGATGTTGCTAATGCAGTACTGGAAGGTGCAGATGCAGTAATGTTAAGCGGGGAAACGGCAACCGGTAAATATCCAAAACTGGTTGTAGAAACCATGACAAAAATTATTCTGGAGATTGAGGAAAAAGCATACGATTATAATAGGGAAGAAATGCTTAAACCACAACCTCATTCCCCTTCATTGCTTAGTGATGCTATTTGTTACAACGCCTGCAAACTGGCAGAAGATGTAAATGCTGATGCTTTAATAGGTATGACTGAATCAGGATATACTGCCTTTATGCTTAGTAGCTATAGGCCCAAATCCCACATGTTTATTTTTACTAAAGAAAAGAGCCTGATGAATCAGCTAAGCCTTAGCTGGGGCCTCCGGGTTTTTTATTATGATGGCGAAGAAAGTCTCGACGATATTTTCTCCGATCAGATCAGCATTTTAAAAGCAAAAGGGTACCTGAAAAAAGGTGATGTGGTAGTTAGTACAGGAAGTACACCCATACACCTTCATCTTCCAACAAATATTATTAAGATTGGAAAAGTTGAATAAATCTTATAAATAATTTTTTGTTTTTTATCTGACAATTATTTCATCAATAAACAAGTGAGAAGGATTACCGGCACTTTCATGCCATGCCGGCAAGGGCCCTCCATTTATTGCCTTATACCAGATATACCTTGCCAAGACATTGAGATCAGATCCTAATTCCAATAATTTTGCATTACCTTCTGTTGGCTGAATAGTATTCCTTATCCTTCCTACTTCAGTAAATTGCTTTCCATCTTTACTTGTTTCAATTATCAATTCCTTTGGAAAAACAATCCAGGGGCTCACATCCTGCAAAACATGAATCGCTGTATAATTTACTTGCTTAACAGTCTTTAAATCAATAATCGCATTAAAGTCTGTACTATAATAACTCTGCCACTCTCCTGTTTTCCAATTAACTGAACCCATAATCCCATCAATCAATGCATCGGCACCACCAGCTGTGTACATGGGATGTACTTTCGAATTTATTATAATACTCTTATCATCCGGCACTTTAAAGAAATGCTGAGAAACAATTTTGCTTTGAACTGTACCTTTTAATGCATAAGCATCAACCTGGGTATTTTCATTAATAATAAATGGTTTTGTATATTTTACAAAAACAGACCGGATATTGGGTCTCATTATCCGGTAATAAATTGCTGATCCGGGTTCAGTCACTTTAATATTTACTAATAATTTATTTTTGAATTTTCCATTCTGCAGATCAAAAAAAGGAACTGGTACAATTTTATGTTCATCTATTGAGTTAACCGGTATATCAGCTTTTTCTGTGGCTCTGATTTTATCAGGCATATTGCCCAATGAAAACTCCAAAACGCCTCCTTTCATAATTTCGGTATGATTAATATACAATGGAGTATAGTTCTGGGTATTCAACTTTACATTTTTTACAAAAAAATCATTCCCATTTTTTCGATTTGCTTTTATAACAAAGGATTTACCATTCTCCAGATTTATCTTCACCTGATCAAACAACGGTGTACCCAAGATATATTTTCCATCGCCGGGGCAGACAGGATAAAAACCCATTGCACTGAAAACATACCATGCACTCATCTGCCCGCAATCTTCATTTCCAATTAATCCATCCGGATTATTAGTATAAAATTGAGTACAAATATTATGCACCAATTCCTGGGTTCGCCAGGGCTTTCCTGCATAATTAAACAGGTATGCCATGTGGTGACTAGGTTCATTTCCTTGTGCATATTGACCGATCAATCCGGTAACATCAACCAGATCTTTGCCGGTTAGTTTTGAAGAATCTGTAAATAAATGGCTCAGCTTTTCTGTAAATTTCTCTTTCCCTCCCATCATTGTAATCAAATTGCTAATATCCTGTGGAACTGCAAAACTGTAATGCCAGCTATTACCTTCCGTAAAAAAATTATTTACTTCTTTGGCATCGAATGGATAATACCACATGGCTTCCATTTTTCCTCTCATATGTTTTGAAGAAGGATCATACAGATTTTTATAGTACTGAGCTCTTTCTATATATGTTTTGTAAACTTCCCTGTTACCATTCATTTCTGCGAACCGGGCAATACACCAATCATCATAAGCATACTCCAATGTTTTTGAAACACTTTCATGTTCCTTTTCATTTGATAAATAACCATTCTGTACATACTCCTTCAATCCAAATTTTTCACCATCTGCATAAGAACGCATAGCTTCTAATGCCAGTTTCTCGTCAAATCCTTTTATTCCCTTCTGAAAAGCATCTGTAATAACAGGTACGGAATGATAACCTATCATACAATAAGTTTCATTGCCACTTAATTCCCATACCGGCAACATGCCTCCATTTTTATATTGATGTAAAAAAGTGTTTATCCAGTCTGTTGTTCTCTTTTGATTTATGATAGTCATGAGGGGATGAAAAGCCCGGTAAGTATCCCATAGTGAAAAAACAGTGTAATTGGTAAAACCTGCTACTTTGTGAATTTTTAAATCCGTACCCCGGTAGTTACCATCCACATCAGTATAAATATTAGGACTCAACATGGTATGATAAAGTGCAGAATAAAAAACAGTTTGCTGGTCTTTTGTCCCACCTGCAACTTCAATTTTTCCCAGTTCCTTATTCCATGCAATTTCTGCATCTTTTTTTAACCTGTTTAAATCCCAATCTGGTATTTCGGTATCAAGGTTTTGTTTGGCGCCATCCATACTTACACCTGAAATGCCAATTTTGACTTTTGCCGTATAATCATCGTAGATTTTAAATTTAATATAGGCTTTTATATCTTTTCCTATTGCCTTATCTCCTTCCTGATTCATTATAACAAAATCATCAATCCGGTTAAACTTCATATAGAAGTAAACTGTCTGATCCTGAGCCCAACCTTTACTCCGTCTATATCCCCTTATTTCATTATGACTAACTTTTTCAATATAAGCATCCAATACCTGGTCACGGTGTTTCAAATCAATAAGAATACTGCCTTCATTAGTCAATGCGGGAAAAGTATATTGATGCATACCCGAACGATACGATGTTGTAAGCTGAGCCTTTATATTATTTTTATCAAGCAATACTTCATAATAACCAGGACTTGCTTTTTCATTTGTATGTAAGAATGAAGAAGCATAATCCTTGTTTTCCCATTGTACCTGACCGGTAAATGGCATCAGTAATACATCACAATAATCAGGAACACCTGTACCACTTAGGTGAGTATGTGAAAAGCCATAAATTTTATTATCGCTGTAATGATAACCACTACAGCCGTCCCATCCCTCCAGTCTTGTATCCGGGCTTAATTGCATCATGCCGTAAGGCATACTTGCACCGGGAAAAGTATGGCCATGTCCCCCCGTCCCAATAAATGGATTGACTAACTTAAAAAAATCAGATTGGGCAGATGTAAGCAGCGATAAAAAAAATAATAAGCAGATTAAAATACTTTTTCTTTGAAAAGATTTCATATGGCATAATTTTTTCTGAAAAATTCAAACTTACTACTACACGAGGATAGCTAATTTCTTTATGCTAAAGCCTGTCTTAGGTTCTGAACTTCAGTAGGATAAATAGCATTATTAAAATAGCTCTCCGATGATGCAGAAAAAGCAGCATGAATAAATACCATTTTACTTTTTTCCTTTACCCTTAACGAAGAGTGGAATTCAAAACAACCTGTTTTTTCTGCCAGCATTTTTATATTATCCTGCCTTACTCCACTACCTGGCATAATGATAATACGATGATCTGCAGTTTCGTTCAACCGGGCAATCAGTTCTGCCCCTTCAGGTGCAGCCGGCTGCTGACCGGAAGTTAGAATTCTTTCACAACCTATTTCTATTAATTGGTCCAATGCTTCAAATGGATTTTTGCATCTGTCAAAAGCCCGGTGAAAAGTAACACTAAGCGGGTAAGCGGATTCAATTAGAGTAGCTGTACGTTTTATATCAATTGTTCCATCAGTGTTCAACAAGCCTATAACAATCCCATCGCAGCCTATCTCTTTGCAAAGTTTTACATCATGTAACATTATCGCAAATTCATCATCTGTATATAGAAAATCACCCCCTCTTGGTCTGATAATTGGGAATAATGAAACGGAAAAAGTTTCTCTGCATTTTTTAATAGTTCCAAATGAAGGAGTGGTACCACCTTCAGCAAGATTGGCACATAACTCGATCCTGTCAGCACCACCAAAAACCGCCGCTTGTGTTGTTACAAAATCAGATGTTGCAATTTCTATTATAAATTTTGGTGATGGCATATGTCTGTCTTTTTTTTAAAAACAAAAAATCCAATTCCTAAAAAATTAAAATATACTTTTTGATTTTATTAATTGTTCTCTGCCACTTGTTTTGATGGCATAAGTGAATCCGGGGTGAATAGCAAATGCTCCCACCATGCCCTTTTTATTTAATGCAAGAAAAGCAACCTGAATTTCCTTTGCTTTAGCTTTTTTAATTTTTACAATTCTCTCTATTATTTTTTTACAGGCTGCTTCAGGCGATAGGCCCTGTCTCATTAATTCAATAACTGAATGAGAACCGGCAACCCGTATCACATCTTCCCCCTGGCCTGTAGCAGTGCAGGCACCTATTTCATTATCCACAAATAAACCGGCACCAATAATTGGAGAATCTCCGAGGCGACCCCTCATTTTAAATCCAGCACCACTTGTGGTACAACTACCACTCAGATTACCCTGTGTATCCATTGCCACCATACCAATTGTATCATGATTCCATTCTCCATTTGCCAATCTGTTAGGAGCAAATGGGCCATGATCTTTTTTATTTTCAACATTTATTACTGGTGGTTTGTACATTGAATTCTTTAGCCAGTTAGCGTAATTCTCTTTTGCTTCATTTGAAAGTTTTTGCTCCTCCAAAGTGAACCCCTCTTCTATGGCAAATTGCTGGGCTCCGCTTCCCACCAACATTACATGGGGTGTTTTTTCCATAACCAGCCGGGCAACTGAAACAGGATGTTTAATCCGCTCCAAAAAAGCAACACTGCCACAATTGGAATGCTCATCCATAATACAAGCATCCAATGTTACAAATCCATCCCTGTCCGGATTAGCACTCAAACCAACACAGCAATTCTGAGAGGCCTCTGTCACCATCACGCCTTTTTCTACAGCATCTAAAGCCCTTCCTCCTACTTTTAGAATTTCCCAGGCTGCTTTATTGGCTTCAAGGCCTGCATCCCAGGTTGAAATAACAATAGGCTTTCCTTTAACATTAACAAAACCTGAATTAGCTGAAGATTCTCTGCTTAGTAGCATTGCTGCAGAACTAAAGACGGAAGACTGAATGAACTTTCTTCTATTAAACATTGTTGTTTCTTTGTATTGTCGAAATTAATGCTTTCAATCTCAACAATATACAAAATAAGAAAATGATGGCTTAGTATCAGTTTTCAGAGAAAATGAGTTGTTTCTGAGACAAAAAATTAATTTTGATGTTTAAACATTGATTTGTTATCTTTGTTCTTTAAAACGAAAAAATGAAAATAGAAATTGTTTCAGGAAGCCCCAGAATTAATAGTGTAACACATCGTGTTGCGCTGAATTTAAAGTCATGGTTTTTGCAAAATACTTCTCATGAAGTAGATATCATATCACTTCATGACTGGGAAATTCCACCAATACAAAATGTTTGGATTACATCAGAAAAAGCACCCATGGAATTAAGGCCACTTGCAGAAAGGGTTTTTAATGCCGATGCTTTTATATTGGTAACTCCGGAATATAACGGAAGCTACTCCCCTGCAATGAAAAATTTGCTAGATCATTTTCCCAAGCAAATGCATAAGCCTTTTGGCATAGTCACAGCATCACCGGGAGCCATGGGCGGATTAAGAGCTTCACAACAGCTATTACTATTAATTCCGGCTTTGTTTGGCATTGCCTCTCCTCACATGCTAATAGTTCCTGGTGTAGATAAAAAATTTGATGAAGAAGGAAATTTGCTTGATGAGAATTTTCAAAAAGCAATACATACATTCACAACTGAATTTTTATGGCTGGCTGAAAAATTAATTGAAGAAAAAATTCCTGCATAAATATTTAATTATGGAAATCGTTATACATAAAGCCGATTCGAGAGGAGCTGCCGATTATGGCTGGTTGAAAACACAGTATAGTTTTAGTTTTTCAAGCTGGTATAATCCGGAAAGAATTCATTTTGGGGCATTACGGGTTTTAAACGATGATTTTATTGATGGCGGAAAGGGTTTTGGTACACATCCTCATGACAATATGGAAATTATTACCATCCCATTAAGCGGACAGTTGGAACATAAAGACAGTATGGGAAATACCGGAATAATCAGCAAAGGGGAAGTACAGGTGATGAGTGCGGGTACAGGCATTCAGCATTCAGAATACAATCATAATGCAGATGAGCCGGTAACTCTTTTCCAGTTGTGGGTATTTCCGGATAAAAAGAACGTAACACCCCGATATGATCAAAGAAAATTTGACTTTGACTCATTAAAAAATAGCTTTTTAACTATTTTATCTCCAATGGGTACACCAGAGGGACTAAATATTCATCAGAATGCCTGGTTTCATATTGGGAAAATGGACAAGGACTTTAGTACCAGCTATCAGTTAATAGACAAAAACAATGGTGTTTATGTGTTTGTGATTGAAGGTGATGTAGACATCAATGGCAATCTACTTAACAGACGTGATGCCATTGGGATTTGGGAAGCTGAAAAAATACAGATGATTGCCAGCAGCTCAGCTGAAATACTTTTGATTGAAGTTCCTGTTCAGTGATTTAATTACTTTCATTTTTTTTCTCTATAAACATTACCAGGTTCTTCCTCGCATTCTTTTGAATGCTGCGTTTCATCCAGCCCATCCACCCAAATAGTTCACCCTTCCATCCAAGGGCCTGTGCAGCCCATTTACTTAGTTTAAAACCATCACTATGCTCAATGATTTTTCCATCCTTTAATTTCATAAACGCTTTTATACTATTAACAACCTTTCTACCTGTTTTTGAAAAAGTATATGTAGCTACCCAGTTGCAGGTGGCATATTCGTCATCTAATAATTGAATATTTGAAAAAGTCAGTGAAAAATCTCTGGCATTCGTACATAACATCTCCCACATATATTTTACTTCCTCCCCTCTTAATAAGCCAAAAGCCGGGTCACTAAAAACAATGTCATCACTGTAGCATTCATTCATTGTTTTATAATCCCGTTGCTGAAATGCTGTGTAGAATTGATGTATAACTTCCGCATTCGTTTGCATAAAAATATTGATTAGAGATTTAGTAAATTTAGACTTTCAAATTTACTTCTATTAGAAAATTCCCCGAAATGAAAAATATTTTTTGTTTTTTATTTTTACTGATAACCTCAATTTCATTTTCTCAGGAAATAAATATCATTCCAAAGCCAGCCAGTATTGAATTGCAAAAAGGTTATTTAACAATCAGTCCAAAAACCAAAATCATTGCAACAACTGACAACGTGAAATTATTGAGTTTCATCAATGATTACCTGCTTTCTACTTATGGTTACAAATTACCTGTTTCCTATAACCTTAAAGACAAAGGCATTAAATTAATAACTGATGCCGCTAAAAATCCGATCCAAAATGGCGGATATAAAATGCTTGTTAATAAAGAAGGCATCACTATTTCAGGAAATAGTGAAGGATTGTTCAGAGGCATAACCAC
>JBARSW010000393.1:0-4509 GCA_049644925.1 Chitinophagaceae bacterium
GAATACAGGCTTACTGAAAAATCAGAACCCAAAATCCGCCAGCTTTACGTTTTTTTCTTTTTTTTCTTCTGTTACTGTAGCCTGCAGGTGCACAGGGTTGCCCTCTACATCAATAGCCCGGAAGGGGCGTACCGGGCAGATATACTCACAGCCACCACAACCAACACAAAGTTCATTATTGATGGTTGGTATAGTAAGTTTGCCTTTGTAAGGCTGCATGCTTACAGCCTGTGTGGGACAATGTTCGGCGCATGCACCGCAGTTATTGCCATCGGTAACTACTACGCAATTTTCCTTTACAAAATGTACCAAACCTACCTGTATTGTTTTCTTTTCCTTTTCTGAAATTGCTACTATTGCTTTTGAAGGACAAATCTCAGAACATAAAGTGCAATGATAATTACAATAACCATGTTTGAAACTCATAGCAGGTTGCATCATGCCAATGATGCCATAGGCTGTAAATGTGGGTTGCAGCACTTGTGAAGGACATTTGCTTACACAGAGATGGCAGGCGGTACAGGAATCATTAAACCTGTTTACATCTACCGATCCGGGAGGTGTAATGGGATGCATTTTTTTGAAAGGAACATTGTGAGAGCTGTAAATCTCTTTGATCTTATTAGCAGAATCTTTATCTCTTTGTGCAAATACTTTTTGAAGAGTAGCCAGCCACAGCAGGATAGAAGCGGAAAGAAATCTACGTTTTGTGGCATCATAACTATTACTATCCCGTTCAATAGTGTGCGGCTTTTTGGGTGACCAACCGGAAAATTGATACGAAATGGCATTTCTATTACATACCTCCACGCAATTAAAACAGGTAACACAACGGCTATAATCAATCTCTTTTGTTGTAGCATCAATACAGGAGGCTTTACATCTCATTTCGCATAATCCACAACTATTGCAACCTTGGCTACCGAGCATTATTTTAAAGAGTGAAAATCTGGCTAAGAAGCCAAGAACGGTGCCAACAGGACAGATAGTGTTGCAATACAAACGACCATATTTGTACGAGAGAAAAACTATTATTAATAAGCTGAATACGGCTGTTACCAAGGAGCTGATACTTGCAATAAAAATATTCATTTTATAAAAACGATAATTATTGAAGTAATTACCTGCGGCTGCCAGCAGGTTGTTGATGGCTAAATAAACCGGTTTAAAAATGTTAGTGGCTATGCGTCCATATGCACTGTAAGGATCAAGAAGGTTGAGTACCAGATGAAAGCCGCCTGCAAATGCCAAAACTACCAGGGCTACAATTGACCAGCGCAGGATGCTTTGTTCTTTAAGGGGAGGGTATTTCTTTTTACGGTTAAAACGTTTAGCTAACCAATCAGCCATATCCTGTAAAATACCCATGGGGCATAGAGAAGAGCAATAAATTCTTCCAAATAAAAGAGTGATAACTACCAGGGAAATCAATACCACTATATTCATTGCCAGTAATGCCGGTATGAATTGCCATCTCATCAATCCATGCAATTGTTGCGGCAACAAATCAGCAAAGTCCAAAAAATAGAAAGTAATTAAACTAAACAGGATCAGCGATATCACTATTCGAACTTTCTTCATTTCTACTCAATTATTAAAATCATTGCTCCATCAATGGATAGACGAAACATTTTTTAAAAGTAACTGCATCCATCCGCCTTATATTTTTATACGTTTTATGTTTAACTTTTCCAGTTGGGTAGTGCCTATTTTTAAAGCCTCGCCTTTACCAATATGTTCTACCACCTCAAGTGGCATTGCAGAAACCTGGTTAAAGAATTTAGTAGCGGCCGTATCTACTGCAACAATATCTGTAGAGATGAATAGCCCTTTAGATGTAACTACATCGCCTAATGATTTACCCTGTGGCCCGTTGGATTTCATCAAACGATAAGCATCTACCACAGTGAGGGTGGGGTTTTTGTCCAGGGTGCTGCAGTCGGCAATACATTGTTGTAAATTATGGCTATGAAAAAACCTTCTGTCCCATACGATGCCCATCAGGTTTTTCATAGCAATAGACATTTTTGCTCCTCCATGATTTTTTAAAATGGGCACATTAATCCATACATCCGAATCAAGTATCGCCTTGTGAACTTTAGTAGTTTTAAGGGTTACTGCCCTGGGTAAATTAATTTCACGGTAATAAGATTCATCGTGCCCGGGAATCATTTTTCCACCTGCTGCAATTACTGCATCCTCAATACCACTGTTCTTATAACATTTTCTCCACTCGTCGCAGGTATGGTCAAATACAATTACTTCTTTTGCACCGGCTTTCAAACATTGTTTTATAATTTCACTTACTAACAGCGGGTTGGTATTGGCTGCCAGTTCGGGGTTTCTGTCCCATCCAATATTGGGTTTGATGGTTACTTTATTACCGGGTTTCACATACTTTCCTATGCCACCCATTTCAGTAATGGCTCTGCGAAACATTTGATCCGGTTCTCCTCCCATTACTGCCACCAGGTCATATCCAATAGCTCCGGCAGTAGATTTTGATGTTTGCGCCAGTACTTCGAAACCATCTACCATTTTCAGCGTGGAAGCGACACCTGTAAGTGCCACTGCTTTCAGAAAAAATCTTCTTTCCATTTGTTATTTATTTATAAATGAATAATAGTTCTGATCGGTTTATGCAGCAATTGCCTCATTATTCATACTATCCAGGGGAAGCTGAAGCAGGTTTCATCAAATAGTGAATAATCCGCTTTGCCATTTACTGCAAAGGTTTTTACCAGTGCTGCCCCGGATAATAATTCTTTAGCATATTGCAAAGTAGCACCCGTTTTTACACGATCTTCAACCAGTAATATTGTTTTGCCGGTTATGTCAAAATGAATGGCTTCCATCAATTTAGGAGCATCGTATATAGGTTTTTGCTGTGCATTGCGAAAGCTAAGTTTCAGCAGTTCTATTTGTAGCTGCAAACGTTGATTAATTAATGCAGCCGGTATAATTCCGCCATTGGCAATAGCCACTACCAGGTCAAAAGTTTCTGCAAAATCCAAACTGCGGATTTTGCCTCCTATTTCCTCCCATGATTTAGCATTCATAATCGGCCAGTTTTTTTAATAAAATCCAACCACCAAAAACCTGGATAAGCATACCTGGTATACCTATGGTAAGGTCCTGCATTGCTTTTGCAAAGCTTTGCGTGATACCCCATTCTACCAATGAACCTGCAATTTGATAGGCTAATACCACTATCAATAAATGGATAACAGAAACTTTTTTGAATGTGGTGGCTACATATGCAGCAGCTATGGCCAAAAGGCAGGATTTCAGCAGGATTAAGGGTAATACTTCCATTGGCGGCATTCCTGTTAAAACAGCATTAAGCAATGGAGAACAGATGGCAGTGAGTAACCCTGCTTTAAGTCCGAATTTATAAGAAGCAATCAGCGTAAAAAAGTAAACTGGTAAAAATATCAGTCCGCCGGAGGGGATGAGATGACACAATAGTGGCAATAACAGGTTGCCTGCTGCAAACAGGAATACAAACAGGTAAGTGTGTGTATCTAACCATTTCAGATGCAGGGGATGAAAAGTTGTTGTTGATGTCATAAGTGGGGCTTTTTTTATTGTTAATATTTTTTACATACTGCGGTAAAGAAATAGGGTAAGCGTTTTTGAATTAAATGCCATTTTAAAAATAGGTAAACTGTCAGGTCACAAATATGACTGTCGTTATCATATTCAATGAATATGGTCATAAAATTATTTTTAAACATTTGCTGCTGTTCCGGGAAAAATGATCCAATTTCCATAACCCATCTGGCACGGATGTTCCACAGGATCAACGGGTGTCGTTTAGTTCTTCCCCGATCCGCTAGCTATCGGATGTATTGAGGTCTCGCCTGACTAGCCGCAATTAGAAAATAAAATTCTTTATCCGCAAAAGTAGGTGGAGGAAATGCTGGGGAGGCATAGGATGCACTGTGCTCCCTTACCCTTCACGCCGTGGTTGGTGTTTTCTTCCACCAACCACATTAAAACCTTTCATGCCATGTTTCGTGTCCCCACGAACCTTACTTCCAAAATTTTCCCAATACCTGCAGCCGCAATAAGCTATTACGATTTTACCCTTTTACCCTTTTCATAAAGAATGGCCGACTCAGGTTTCCCCTTTTTATCATACTTAATCCACTTACCATGCGGAATATTGCAACGTAATTCTTTTTCCAGTTCCCTAAAGTAGGAGCTGTTGTCATGCTCCAGATCCGGCTGAATCCAGTTTTCGGGATACACAAAAGCTTTTCGGTTGGCTTCCCATACACGGTAATTCTTCATCCAGGTCCAGCGTTTAAGGTCCTCATCACCGGGGGGCTCAATGTAGTATTGGCGGGTTTCCTTTAAAGCGCCGTTGGGCTGGTAATACTGAATGGTTCCCAGAAAACAGGTGTTAAACTTCAGACCTTCGTAACCAAGATGCTGAAGGGCATCATAATTTTTTTCGTAGTAAAGCCTGTTGGCAGTATAAATTTTTGGCAGGCTGCCGTCGTT
>JBARSW010000394.1:0-2420 GCA_049644925.1 Chitinophagaceae bacterium
TGCCTGTCCGGTAGGCAGGCTCCGGACTCCTCCCTCCCGACTCCGGACTCTCGACTCCGGACTCCCGACTCTATTAATATCCCTCCTGCCTTTCTGTCCTGCCAGTAGAGGTCGTTTGGCCACTTTATTTTGCATCCTTCACCTGCATATTTCCGGAAAATTTCATGAACAGAAACTGCTGCACAGGCACTGAGTTGAAATTGAGCAGAAAGTGGTATGGAGTGGGGTTTTATTATTATGCTTAATGCAATATTGAGGTCCTTTTCAGAGGCCCAGGTTCTTCCCCGTTGTCCTTTACCTGCCACTTGCTCATGGGAGAAAAAGGCAGTGCCATGTTGTGCCAAACTCGCATGAATTTGCTGCCGGGCATAGTTGTTGGTACTATCAACGGATTGCAGTTCAATAAATGGGGAACCGATGTGGTATGTGATAGGAGGTTGTGGCAATTAATTGCTATTTTTGACAAAGTAAAGAAGTTTATGGTTAAAGGGTTATAAATTATCGTTGCAAACCTCGCTAATAATTAACCTCGCCAAAGACAAAAAATATTAAACGAAAAACATTACATATTTGGAACAATTGGCAGTACTGACCAACCGGAAAAAGAAAATTCCTGCTACAATAAAGGCAGGCGCAAAAAGGTTAACTCAGCGATCAAAAATCATCAAAACTATCATTGCCGCAATTCAGGAAAAGAAAGGTGAGAAAATTATTTCTCTTGACCTGAAAAAGATTAATGAAGCAGTTGCTGATTTCTTTATTATCTGTGAAGCTGGTAGTCAGCCACAGATAAGGGCTATTGCTGATAATATTGAATACAAGGTGAATGAGAAATGCGGAGAGCATCCCTTCCATCATGAAGGATACAGTAACCTGCAGTGGGTATTGATAGATTACGTAAATGTGGTGGTGCACATTATGCATCCTGAAAACAGAAAATTTTACCAGTTGGAAGAGATGTGGAGTGATGCAGTAGAAGAAAAACACAATGAGTAATGTTAAAAATCATTCTTCTTCAAACTTTTTTACCGAATAATTATTAATTAGCAGGAATACAGAAATAATATATGTCACAAGAACAGAATAATAATCCAAGCAAGCCTCCGAGATTTAATAGTAACCGTCCTCCGGGTGGTGGTGATGACCCCAATCAGGTTCCCAGGAAAGGTCCAAAATTCAGCATCTACTGGATATATGCCATCATTTTTGCGGTGCTTATCGGATTTCAGTTGTTTAATCCACTTTCTCCCAATTCGGCGAAAATATCATCATTGGATTTCAGGAACATGATTGCCAGTGGTGATGTTGCAAAATATACAATTATTGACAACCGGAAATTGGTAAAAGTTTACCTCACTCCTGAAGCCCAGAAGAAGTATGAAGTAAAATTGAAAGATGTTTCAGGTAAGATACCTGAGAAAGGTCCACACATGTCTTTTAAGGTTACCAGCGGTGAAGCATTACAAAAAGAGATAACTGAATTTTATAAAGCTAATCCAACCGTTAAAGAAGTTTCATCTGATGTTGAAAATGAAAAGGATTGGTTTGGTGGTATTTTACAATTCCTGTTACCGGTTTTATTATTTGTAGGTCTATGGATTTTGATGATGCGGAAAATGAGTGGTGGTTCTGGTGGAGGTGGAGGCCCTGGTGGCATTTTTAATATTGGTAAATCAAAAGCAACCCTGTTTGATAAAGGCACAAAGGTCAACATTACTTTTGCAGATGTGGCCGGATTGGATGAAGCGAAAGTGGAAGTAATGGAAATAGTAGATTTTTTAAAAAATCCTAAAAAATACACCAACCTTGGAGGTAAAATACCAAAAGGTGCATTATTGGTAGGCCCTCCCGGTACCGGTAAGACCTTGTTGGCAAAAGCAGTTGCCGGTGAAGCACAGGTTCCATTTTTTAGCTTAAGCGGTTCCGACTTTGTTGAAATGTTTGTTGGTGTGGGAGCCAGTCGGGTTAGAGATTTATTCAAACAGGCGAGAGAAAAAGCTCCTTGTATCATATTTATTGATGAGATAGATGCTATTGGTCGTGCAAGAGGAAAGAATGCGATGATGAGTAACGATGAAAGAGAAAGCACATTGAACCAATTGCTGGTGGAAATGGATGGCTTTGGAACCGATGTAGGCATTATAGTGTTAGCAGCTACCAACCGTCCTGATGTATTAGATACTGCATTATTACGTCCGGGTCGTTTCGACAGGCAAATAACAATAGACAAACCCGATCTTGTAGGAAGGGAAGCAATATTCAAAGTACACCTGCAGCCAATAAAAATTTCTAAAACATTAGATATACACAAACTGGCAGAACAAACACCCGGTTTTGCTGGGGCTGATATTGCCAACGTTTGTAATGAAGCTGCATTGATTGCTGCAAGAAAAAATAAAGAAGCGGTAGAGATGCAGGAT
>JBARSW010000395.1:0-5187 GCA_049644925.1 Chitinophagaceae bacterium
TTTTACACTTTTTATATATTCATCCTCATTATGTGACTCGAATAAAAGATAAGAAAGTAGTTCTTTGTTTTCTTTTTTAAATCTTGCCAGACGCAGGCAGATATTGGTTAGTTCTGTTGTTTTTAGCGTAATCAATTCCCGTTTTATATCTTGTATTGAAAAAGAATTCATAGAGTAAAATTAAGCCCTTTAAACGGCTTATTTTCATTGCGATATGCAAATGGTTATAAACGCAGTATTTCTGTATACTGCATTTTCATTTTGACAAGGCTTAATACCTGGCATCAAAAAATATTTATCTTTAGACATTCGAATCAAACAAGCAACTTTACAAATGAAACATATTAAAGGAACAGTTAACTGGGGGATAATTGGATGTGGTGATGTATGTGAAGTAAAAAGTGGCCCTGCATTTCAAAAAGTTCCAAATTCAAAACTGGTATCAGTAATGCGTCGCGATGCCACTAAAGCTGCAGACTATGCCCAACGGCATAATGTACCTAAATATTATAGTGATGCAGCTGACCTGATTAATGATGCTGAAATAAATGCAGTTTATATTGCCACACCCCCTTCTACTCATGAGCTGTACACAGAAATGACTTTGAAAGCTGGCAAACCTGTGTATGTTGAAAAACCTGTTGCATTAAATGCAGCATCATGCGAACGTATGATTGCCCTGGAAAAAAAATATGACATCAGTGTTACTGTAGCTCATTACAGAAGAGCACTACCATTGTTTCTCCATGTAAAACAACTCATTGATGATGGTGTTATCGGAAAAGTAAAACTCATTCAACTAAAGATGTTACAGCCTCCGGCAAGTTCAATAATAACTCAAACAACTGATAACTGGCGGATTAATCCTGCTATTTCCGGTGGTGGTTTATTTCATGACCTGGCGCCACATCAGTTGGATATTCTTTACTGGATATTTGGTGAACCGAAAGATTTGTATGTAAAAGCAGCAAACCAGGGGAAAAAATATAATGCTCCCGATCATACTATGATGTCTGCTGCATTTGATAAAGATGTTTATTTACAGGCTGTATGGAATTTTAATGTGGCACCATCTGCCACAGCAGATGAATGTGAAATTATTGGAGATAAGGGCAGCCTGCTTTTTTCCTTCTTTCGGGTATCCGCAACAACTCATGTATCCGCAGAAGGTTTACAGACCATTAAACATGAATACCCGATACACATTCAACAACCATTTATCAATCAGGTTGTACAATTTTTAAAAGGTGAAAGACCCAATCCCTGTTCCCTTGAAGAAGCTTTGATAACTATGAAGATGATGGACAGTGCTATACAATAACTAGAAAAATTGCATTTAATTCTAATAAAGTGCTATTTCCATTTTTAGGGAAAAGGTATATAAAATGACATTTTGAGAACATAAAGTAATTGAAAAGAGTGTACATTCTTTATTCTTTACCAACGTATGAAATTGATGAAATATTATTATCAAGTTCGGCAACACATATAACATTGCAATAAATTTTTCTAACTGCAAAAGTGAATTCAATATCTGTTGAGAATAATTTAATATTGATAAGTAAAAGTGAAAAAAAAGACCTGTATAAACAGGCCTTTTGAATTTACATAGGAATCTTTATTGTTTAATCAGCTTTCCACTCTGAAGATCAGTCTTTCCATCACTGATACGTATGAAATAGACACCTTTTGCCAGTTGCTGAATATTAAGCTGAGTTTGATATGAATGTGGCAAAGTATTTACTTGTTGCAGAACTCTTCCATCAAGATCAGACAGAAGAATAATAGAGTTCGATGCAGATTCGTTATGTTGAATTGTTACCTGATCTGTAGCCGGCATAGGGTAAATAAGTAACCTGGTATTAAATTGCTCTTTTGAATAAACCCTTATTACAGGAGTATACTTGCTTTTGTTGTCAAAGTCCAGATTTCTCACTCTGAAAAACATTGTTTGTGACAATGTACCGGTATATTCGAATGAATAAATTGATTTCGCTGAGGCATTCACAAAACCTGCAATTTCAAAATTAATCCCATCTGAACTCCTTTCTACATAATAACCTTTTACATTTTGTTCTTCCCCCACATTCCACAGAAGTTTTAGCGATCCATCTGTATTTTTCCTGGCAACAAATCCTTCAAAAATTACTGGCAAAGGAATATTTGGAACTGCTTGAGACATATCATCAAAATAAACATCCCCAGCATGATTTAATCGGAAGCTAAATTCATACCGGAGTTCTCTGCCTGAAGTCAAATCTGCATCAGTAAGTAATAAACAAATATTTCCAGCAAGTGCAGGAAGCGGAGTCCAAACAGGGCCATTAGCTGTACTTGCCAGTACTTCAAGGGGAGACCCGATAATTGCAGATATGATCCTTATTCTGTATTCTGCACCAACTGGAGCAACATACCTGAAACCTAATGTTGTATTGCCTTCAGCAACTTGCTGATATACAGGAGAAATAAGACTTGCACTTCTAACTGTTAATCCACTGGTTTCAACTTCAGCGCCGGCATTAGCATCCCAGTTAAACGATACATCATCGGCATTTGAGTAAATACTGGGCGAACTGAATCCTTCAGTAGTGGTATTGAAATTATGGTAAACAAAACAATTTGTTGCATTTGTTATAGTTGTTGGAGACTGTGCATTGGCAATAAATCCTGTGACAACAATGATAATTGAGAGTAAAATCTTATACATATTTATTTTTTTAAAGATGAAAAATATCCTTTTAAGCCTATAGACTCACATATAACTCCAAAGGGGCATATGAATGGGTTGCATCTTTTCGGCATATAAAGATGATATCAATAATGATTAGCATTGTTACACATTGGTTCGAATTAATTATATAATTCACATGTTTTATGAAAAGTAAAAGATGATCACTCAATTTTAAATTTCTAATAAGAAGTACTTGACGGGGTTGTGTATACTTTTCTTTTGTCTATACTGAAAAATTGCAGAAATATTGAAAGTTGTCTTTTGTCCTTCAAATTCAGATTAAAGTTTTTACAAAATCCAGTGTGGGTCAGAAAGTGTGAATCTTACAAAGAATCGTTTTAATAATGTAATACTTAAAGCTGTTTACAGTTCTACCTTTCCATTGTTTATATATACGTAAATAATTATGGACAAAAATAATAATGAACAAACAGGAAAAAACAACCAATCTACTTTACCAGAATTGGAAAAATCAAAATCTCATATAATTGTTGAAATAATCGAATATGTTCCAAACTCAGTGGTAAATAGAACTATTATCAGAAAATCTACTGGGAATGTTACAGTTACTTCATTTGACACTGGAGAGGAATTAGCAGAAAAGACACTTCCGTATGACACCTATATTCAGATTATTGCCGGTAATGCTGAAGTAATCATTAATGAGAAAAAGTTTCAGATAAAGTTGGGAGAAGGTATTATTATCCCTGCGAAAGAACCTCACTGCTTCAATGCAAATGAAAAATTTAAAATGATTTCAACGACTATAAAAAGTGCTATTGATGATTAATAGAAGAATTATAAACGACCAGAAATACGACAAAAAATTCATGGCTTTCTAAAAAATATATTTTGCAGTTATATATTAAAAATACGTTTAAAGAAGCAGGTAATTTCACCCTGTTTACATCCCGGTTTTTTAAAGAAATATTTATTCCTCCGTATGAATTTAAAGAATTCATCAGACAATGTTATATTACCGGTTACAAGTCACTGCCATTAGTTTGTATCACAGGTTTTATTATGGGATTGGTACTTACACTTCAGTCCCGTCCTACACTGGCCGAGTTTGGTGCTGAATCTTGGTTACCCGGCATGGTAGCACTTTCATTGATTCGGGAGATCACACCGGTGATTACCGCATTGATTTGCGCAGGTAAAATTTCATCCGGTATTGGTGCTGAACTGGGATCTATGAAAGTAACAGAACAAATAGACGCTATGGAAGTTTCTGGCATTAATCCGTATAAATACCTTGTTGTAACAAGGATACTGGCCACGACCCTGATGATTCCTGTTTTAGTGATAATTGCAGATGGTGTTGGTATTTTGGGAGGTTATATAGGCATGAATATTAATACAGATATCAGCCTCGTTAGATATTTTACGCAAGTTCTTAATTCACTGGATTTTATAGATATTATACCTGCAACAATTAAAACAATCTTTTTTGGATTCTTTATTGGTATGATTGGCAGTTATAAAGGATTCACAGCATCATATGGAACAGAGAGTGTTGGAAAAGCAGCAACGTCTGCAGTAGTAGCAGCATCACTTACCATATTTATTATTGATATGCTTGCAGTACAGATAACCGATCTTTTTTTCTAAATACACCATGATACAAGAAAACAATAATATTAAACAGATTGACGAAAGTTTACTGCAGGTTATTGAAATAAAAGGACTTTATAAATCCTTTGGGACTGATAAAGAGGTATTAAAAGGCGTCGATCTTTTTGTAAATAAAGGTGACAACCTGGTTATACTGGGCAAGTCTGGTTCGGGCAAATCAGTAATAATAAAATGCCTGGTAGGATTAGTGTCAGCAGATAGTGGTGTGATAAAAATTTTCGGCACAGATACCACCCACCTGAATTATAAACAGCTGAATGAAGTTAGGGTCAGGATTGGTTTTCTTTTTCAAAATTCAGCACTATATGATTCAATGACTGTAAGGGAGAACCTTGAATTCCCGCTAAAACGTCATTCTAAAAAATTGACATCTGGTGAAATAGATAATACAGTAAAGGAAGCCTTAGAAAGTGTTGGGCTTGAAGAAGCGATAGATAAAATGCCATCTGAATTATCAGGGGGAATGCGTAAAAGAATTGGTCTTGCCCGTACACTTATCTTAAATCCTGAAATAATTCTTTATGATGAGCCTACAACCGGGCTTGATACCATTACTTCCAGAGAGATCAGTGAATTGATACTGGCCCTCCAAAAGAAATATAAAACAACATCAATAATAATTACACATGATATGAACTGTGCAAAGCTTACCGGCAATAAGGTGGTAATCTTAAAAGATGGAATTATTGAAGCTACAGGCAGTTATGAAGAATTAGAAAAAAGTGAGGATCCCTGGATCCGGTCTTTTTTCAATTAATTAATAAATAAAATAAAATAAATGAAAAAAGAATCAGCATTTACCTGGAAATTGGGAATGTTTG
>JBARSW010000396.1:0-2712 GCA_049644925.1 Chitinophagaceae bacterium
GCAAAAGGAATTGTATATATGCCCACCATAAAAAAAATTGACAATTTGCCTGATGGAACAACAATGGAAATTTGTCCGCAACAAATACCTGCTGGTTGGGTTGCTATCAGTTACAGGCCTTGTGCCGGTTGTTGTGGTGCCAAGGGAATTATAAACATGCCGACCATAAAAAAAATTGACAACCTGCCGTCCGGAACAACGATAGAAGTTTGTCAACAACGCATTCCCAAAAATTGGGTAATTATCAGTAGCCGTCCCTGTGCCGGTTGTTGTGGAGGAACCGGCATTGTAAATATGCTAACCATAAAATGCATTGCTGATATGCCATCGGGAACAACAATGGAAATTTGTCCTCAGTCTATACCCAGAGGGTGGATTGTAACCAGCACAAGACCTTGTGCCGGCTGTTGTGGGTCAAAAGGGATTGTAAATATGTCAACTATAAAAAAACTGTAACGCCCCTTTTATAAAACAGTTCTTAGTTTTTCTTCTTCACCACCGGAGAATTATCTTTCCATTGCCATAAATGCAGGCAGGCATATGTGCGGTAAGGGCTCCATTTACCGGATATCTTCAATATTCTTTCTTTGAATTTCTTCTTATCGCTGTTGTCTAGCTTATAGAGTTTTATCATGGCATTTTGTATGCCCAGGTCATCTGCGGCAAATACATCTTCTCTTCCCAAGGCAAACATCAGCAGCATTTCTGTGGTCCAGCGGCCCACTCCTTTTATTTGTGTGAGGTATGTAATCACTTCCTCATTATCCATTTTACCCAGCTTCTTTGCATCCATACCATATTCTATTTCAAACTGCGCTACATTCTTTACATAATTTACTTTGGCATTGCTCAACCCGATCCCTCTTAATTGTTCAAAAGGTGTATCCAGTATTTGTTGTGGCGTTGGTTCCTTCCCGTAATACAGAGCTAGAAATCTTTTGTAAATAATATCCGCCACTTTGGCACTCAATTGCTGGCTCATGATGGAAGCACAGAGATAAGTGCAGATATTCTTCCGCATTTTCAACTGGATTGCTTCTCCGTTTTCAACCAGTTTTATTAATTTTTTGTCTTTGGAAAGATGAGGGATATAATGCATCCGACTAAGTTAACAACTATCCCCTGCTATACAAACTGCATTTACAACTTTTCCCTTCAGGATTCTGCCCATTGTTTAAAATTGGAAACCTTATCCCGGCTTATTATCATTTCTTCCGGCTGATCTGCCCCTTTTACAGAAAGCTTTAGCCGGCTATTATAATATGGTTTCACTTGCTGTATAGCATTGATGTTTACTATGTATTTCCGGTTAAGTCTGAAAAAATACTGGGGATCTAATTGTTCCTCAAGCCTTTCCATTGTATAATCAATGAGGTAACGGTTCCCTTCTTTATCAACCAGGTAAACAATTTTATTATCTGCCTGAAAAAAAGCTATATCCACTGTATCTATAAAGAATAGACGCTGACCTACTTTGCCAAGGAACCTTTTTTTATACCAAGGCTCCTGCAAGCTGGGCTTAATCTGATTCAGGTCTGTTGCCAAAAACGAAACAGACATAGACTTTAATTTATTCAATGCGGTAGCCAACGACTCAAGGCTGATCGGTTTTAATAAGTAATCAATACTGAACATTTTATAAGCTTCCAGCGCATACTCATCGTAAGCTGTAGTGAAAATTACTGGCCTGGTATAATTGACATGCTTGAAAATTTCAAAACTTTGACCATCGGATAAATGTATATCCAGCAGCAGTAAATCGGGATGAATATGGTGTTTCAAATACCTAACTGTTTCCTCAATACTTTCGAAACAAGCGGAAACTTCTATAGATGGGTCGTACGTTCTGAGCAAGGTTTGCAAACGTTCAGTAGCCAGTTTTTCATCTTCAACAATTATTACTCTCATATGGTTAGTTTAACTGCAACAGCGGAAGGGTTACTTCAAATTCCTTTTCGGTTTTCTTAATTATAACATCCCGTCCGCAGATGAGTTCATATCTTTTGCGTATATTTTGCAGCCCGATACGGGTAGAAGGCTTTACGGCCTGCCTGGGCTGCAGATTATTCCTGACGATCAGTATGTTGTTCCCGTTTGCATGAATATCAATATGTAAAGGGCGGGTGCTGCTAACTACATTATGCTTAATAGCATTTTCGATAAGCATCTGAAGGGCTGCCGGAACCACCTGATACATTTTATAGTGATCCGGAATTGATATATTTACGGTCAACCCGTTATTAAACCGTTTTTGCAATAAAAATATATAAGGCTGTATAAACTCTAATTCTGAGCGGAGCTCCACCAATTCTTTTTCCTGGTTGTTTAAGATATAACGGTAAACTTTTGAGAATTCCTCAATATAATGATTGGCTTCGGAGTTATCTTTTATGACCATGCCGGATAATACATTCAAGTTATTGAACAGAAAATGCGGGTTGATCTGGCTTTTTACCAATTGTATCTGTGCCTGTGAACTGATTTGCCTGAGTTCTTCGGTTTCTTTACATTGACGGCGGTATTCCCGAAAGAAAAAATAGATGGCATTGAGCAGGTGCAGGAATAGATTTATGAGAGTAGCATAGATAACATTCAGTTTCAATGGATTCAGGTTCTGTTCCCAGGAATATCCATGAATAATATTGCCAAATAAATACACTGAAAGAGTTGCAGCTATCAATGCTACTACATTTCCAGCAAGAAAAAAGAAAA
>JBARSW010000397.1:0-1638 GCA_049644925.1 Chitinophagaceae bacterium
AAAACAAAATCCAGTTTTTTTCTTCGGCTCTTGTGAACATCATTTCCAGATTTTTTTCTGTTTCCCCAATATATTTACTTACCACACTCGATAAATCGATACGGTAAATATCCAGTTTTAATTTTGCGCCCAGCCATCGGCTGATATTATTTCTTGCTTCTTTGTCTGCACCTGTTAGAAGCAACTGCACTGGCTGGCTTTGTTCCCTTTGGGTTTTGTTGCTTAATAATTTATTAAGCTGGTTTTTAACCTTCTCCTTAATGGTAAGCAGGCTATCTGCCGGAACAATTTTAGTGTATCGGGCAAATGGTATTTTATTTTCTAACTGTGACCATCCCGTTGTATAAAATCCAAGGAATAGAAATAAAACGGTAGTTTTTAGCATGAGTTACTTTTTATAAATATAAGATACTCCTATTTGTACTTTTTTAAAAATTGAATCTCTTTCGGAAATTTGATTTATAGATTATCTATCGATTTAAAAAATGCAGGATTGCTTCTATTACAGACTCCATAGCCGCAGGTAATTGATTTTCTGTCCAGGGATGTTTGCGGCCAAATACATGATCGCTGTCGGTAATAAATAGTTGGGCCGAAGGCTGCCAGCTTTTTAACTCATAAGCTTTTTCTACCGGCACAGCCATGTCTGCGGTACCGTGACAAATTAAGATGGGTATGTCGAGTTGTTCCATTGCTTTTTGAATATCCAGCCTTTCGCTGTGTTGCTGGTAATCTTCATACAACTGGTAGTACATGGGCATTTGCTTTTGGGTACGACTGTTATTATAATACGCTACACCGCTTTGTTTCCACTCCTGTATTTTATTGGGTGGCCAGTCACCCCACGGTGTTTTACATTCACTGACAGATGCCCAGGTGATGAGTTTTTTTATTCGTTTGTCCGCTGCTGCCTGAAGTATGGCAATGCCTCCGCCCATGCTATGGCCTGCCAGATAAATCTTATTACTATCAATTACGTAATGATAACTGTTTCCTGGATCGCAAACCCAATCGATTACAGTTTGCAGATCTGCCAGCTGTTTGGTATAGTTATTATTGCCAAATGCTTCCAGGTTGGTGAATTCTTCCGGGTTTTCGGGAGTGGTTCCGTTATGCGAAAAATTAAATTTCACCAATACAAAACCAGCGGCAGCGAAGGAGGAAGCGATGAGATCGAAATTACCCCAGTCTTTAAATCCATTGAATCCATGTGCATAGATCACCACCGGCTTTTTCTCCTGTTCCTTTTCAAAAAAAATATCGAGTGCAATGGGCAACTTATTGGCCCCGGGTATGATGATATTCTTTATGGCAGGCATGGATTAAAATTACGGATTTAAGAGTATGCTAAACAAACAGTTCGAATAACCGGAGGCAATGAAAAATGATTACGCATTTTGAAGCTTACGCAAAGAGAAAAAGTACTGGTCCCGGGAAAAATAAATCCATATTATTGCCACTAATTTGATTAGAATGACAAAACACTTTTTTCCTGCCACCATTTCATTTGTATGCATCGCTCTATTTTCTTTAGTTTGGAGTGGTCCAATCAGTGCTACAGGCAACCCGCCTAAAGGATATAAGATTGAAATTAAAATTAAAGGCTTCAATGAGAAAAATCTTTTCCTGAGTTATTAT
>JBARSW010000398.1:0-6772 GCA_049644925.1 Chitinophagaceae bacterium
ATAGAAGAAAATCATCATTATTTAAAAGGAACTATTTTAAATATGGAAAGTGCCGATAAGATGACACAGAAAATGATTGTGCAAAAAACAATTACTTTTTTTGGAACTGAAGAATTTAAACTTTTCAAGAAAAAGCTCAGCAAACAAAAAGAAATGGTTTGAGAATTGTGAAATTCTTTTTTTTCAGGGGAGCATATTTGTAACAGAATGTGAGAAAATAATACCATTCACTTCCTGGTAAGTGAAAGTTTATTAAAGCAAAGTGTATAAAACCGGATTGGTAAAATCTGCTGTTATTGCTAAGACATTCTTATACATATTGAATTCGTCTTTAGTATGCATAGTGGTCAGCACTACGCAATTCATTCCGGCATTAGCTGCAGATTCTACTCCTTTTGGTGCATCTTCAAATACGATGCAGTCGGCAGGATTAACTCCTAATTGAGCTGCACATTTCTGATATGTTTCAGGATGTGGTTTGCTTAATGTTACATCATCAGCACTTACCAGGCTTTGAAAATAGTTTCTGATACCCAGATTGTCAAGCACAAAATCAATATTAATCATAATGGCTGCTGAACCTATTGCCATCCTGATGCCTTTATTGTGAGCTGTTGCTAAATATTTGTCTAACCCATTTAGAAGCTTAAGGTGCGGAAAAAAATCTTTTTGATATTGTTTTTCCTTTTGTATACTCATCTCGTTTTTTTCTTCTTCAGAAAAGCGGCCTGGAAATATTCTTTCGAGCAATTCATGATTTTTGCCATAACATTCTTCTTTTACCCGTTCTAAAGTCAGGTTGGCACCTAGTTCATTCAATATCCTGTGCCAGGCGCTGATATGAAAGTTCATATCATCAATCATCGTTCCATTCAGGTCAAATAAAAATGCTTTATTATTTATTATCATCCCGCAATATTAATTAAAGGAAGGGAAACATATACTGCGATCCTTTTGGTGCTTTATGATTTTTATAAAAGCTAAAGTGATCCAAATTAATGAATGATCCTCTTTTCTCTATATTCATTTGGTGCTATTCCCATCACTTTTGTAAACATTCTTGAGAAATAGTACTGGTCTTCAATTCCAAGTTCCAGGGAAATTTCTTTGATCCGGAGGTTGGTAAAAAGTAAGTATTGACAGGCCTTCTGAACTTTCAGATGATTGAAATACTCAATGGGAGAGAAACCTGTTTTCGTTTTAAAGAGGTAAGAAAAATAGGATGGGGATAAATTAACTTCACCGGCTATTTCCCCGAGGGTAAGTACTTTATTAATATGGCTGCTCAGAAAATCTATAACGATATCACTAATGTCTTTATTTTTCAGCTTAATTAAGAGGTCGTATTTTTCATTATAAAGAAAAGTGGTAAGATAGTGCCACATACACATATTGGCATACATGAGGTTGTCGTTACTATAACCTCTTTCGAGTTGTCCGTAAATCTCATTAAATAATTCAATGCTCTTTTCGTTGTGATGAATTAAGCCTTTCAAACCTGTTTGTTTTTCTATCAGCGATACCAGTTGAGAAGATGAGGTCCCCTTAAAATGCACCCAATAAATAGTCCATGGGTTCACAACATCTGCCTCGTATATATGTGGTGTTTTAGCCGGGATAACAAAAAAATAGCCGGCTTCGATGGAATACACTGTTTTTTTTATGGTTACTTTTCCCCGCCCTTCCTGGCAGTAGATTAAAATATGCTGATCAGCACCATGTGGCCTTTCTCTGAAATGAAACTTCGCTTTTGGGTAATAGCCGATATCGGTTACATACAGATTGCTTATGACATCATTTTTGACACAGCGGTTATTCAAAATTTGCCTGGGAATAACAATAGCTTTCTGTCCCTGAAAGCCTTCTTTCTTTTTGGTTGTTTCATCCATCATGGTACACAAAAGTAGTCATCGTAAAAAAATCCATCAAATACTTGTTTTATTCCATTCAATAATCCTCTTGAATATTCTTACTTTGATGGAACGAAATACAAAGCCGTATGAATAATGATGTTAAGGCATGGATGGAGGAAGTTGTAATTCCTACATATCCTGTTGGCACTCCCGAGAAGAACCCATTGTTTTTGGAGAAAAGAATTTACCAGGGCAGCAGTGGCGTGGTTTATCCTCATGCTGTTATAGAAAAGATCTGCGATAAAAAGACAGATAAAGTTTACCAGGCGGTTTTTCTGGAAAATCAATATATCAAAATAATGATCCTGCCCGAACTCGGCGGACGGATACAGATGGCATATGACAAGGTAAAGCAACGTCATTTTATTTATTACAACCAGGTGGTTAAGCCGGCGCTTGTAGGCTTAACAGGCCCGTGGATTTCCGGGGGTATTGAATTTAACTGGCCTCAGCACCACCGGCCTTCTACGTTTGATCCTATTGATTTTACCATTAAAGAAAATGAAGATGGAAGTAAAACGGTTTGGGTGAATGAAGTGGAAAGAATGTTCCGTACAAAGGGAATGGCGGGCTATACCCTCTACCCGGACAAAGCATATATTGAAATCAAAGGAAAGTTATATAACCGTACACCATTCCCACAAACCTTCCTGTGGTGGGCCAATCCAGCTGTGAAAGTGAACGATGATTACCAGTCCGTTTTCCCCCCAGATGTACATGCAGTTTTTGATCATGGAAAAAGAGATGTGTCGTCATTCCCTATTGCAAAAGGAGTTTATTATAAAGTTGACTACTCTCCGGGAACCGACATTTCCAGATACAAAAATATTCCTGTACCTACTTCCTATATGGCGGTAAGCTCCAAATACAATTTTATCGGAGGTTATGAACATGATACCAAAGGAGGATTGCTTCACATTGCCAATCATCATATTTCAACAGGTAAAAAACAATGGACTTGGGGATATAGTGAATTTGGAAAAGCCTGGGACAGAAACCTAACCGATGATGATGGCCCTTACATAGAACTGATGACTGGCGTTTATACCGATAACCAACCCGATTTTTCTTGGCTGCAACCTTATGAAGAAAAAACATTTGTTCAGTACTTTATGCCTTACCAGGAAGTGGGTCTCGTTAAAAATGCATCGAAAGATGCAGTGGTTAATATTGAATTCAATGGCAGTGAAGCTAGCATAAAACTTTATGTAACGTCTAAATTTGAAAATCTTAAAGTAACGCTGGCCAAACAAGAACATTTGCTGTTTAGTGAAGTAATTGCTTCGTCTCCCGAACAACCTTATTTAAAAACGGTGCGTTTAAGCGAAGAGGTTCTGCCGGAAGAAATCAGGTTAACTATTACTAACCTTACAACTGGCAAGGAATTAGTAATGTATCAGCAAGAGGCAAAGACTGAGCAGGAAATCCCATCTCCCGCATCCGCTGCAAAACGGCCTGCTGAAGTTGAAAATAATGAGCAATTATACCTGACCGGACTACACCTGGAGCAATACCGCCATGCTACTTATGTAGCGACAGATTATTATGAAGAAGCATTGCGCCGGGATCACAGAGATGCCCGTAATAATAATGCACTGGGGCTTTGGTATTTAAGAAGAGGAAAATTTGAAAAAGCAGAACCCTTTTTTAGAACTGCTATTGCAACGCTTTCAAAAAGGAACCCGAATCCTTATGACGGTGAGCCATATTATAATTTGGGGTGGTCGTTAAAGTTGCAGGGCAAAACAGATGAGGCATTTGCTGCCTTTTATAAGGCTGTGTGGAATGATGCTTGGCAACAAGCAGGTTATCTGAACCTTGCCCGGATAGCTGTTATGATGAAGAATTTTGAAGAAGCTTTAGAACTTATACAAAAATCACTATTAAAAAATTATCACAGTCATAATGCAAGGCACCTGAAAGTTTCTATTCTCCGGAAATTAGAACGTAATACTGAAGCGGCAGCATTAATTGAAGAATCTCTTGAAATTGATCCATTTAATTTTGGTTGTGTGTTTGAAAAATATTTACTGCTTGCTGATATCGCTAAAGATGAGGCGCAAGCTATTTTGGTTGATCTGAAAATACTCAGCAGGAACTGGGTACATAATTTCATTGAATATGCACTGGATTATGCCCATGCAGGATTGTATGATGAAGCCACACAATTACTATCCGTTTATTATAACAGTACTGAAACTCGTTATACTTTAGTTCCTTATTATTTTGGGTGGTTTGCGCATCAAACCGGTGATAATGAAAAAGCGGTAACCTGGTTTAAGAAAGGCAGCGAATTTGATCCCGACTTTATTTTTCCAAACAGAATTGAGGAGGTGTTGATATTGGAAACAGCTATTAGCTTAAATCCTGATGATTATAAAGCGTATTATTATCTCGGTAATTTCTGGTATGACAAGCGGCAATATCCTGATGCCATTCAGTGCTGGGAAAAATCAGTTGCATTAAACAATGGGTTTGCCACTACTCACAGAAACCTTGCATTGGCTTACCATAATAAGCTTAATGATCCGGATAAAGCATTACAGTCATTAACAAAAGCATTTGCCAATGATACATCAGATGCAAGGGTGTTAATGGAACTCGATCAGCTATTTAAAAAGCAGAATAAGGATCATAGCGAAAGACTTCGGTTTTTGGAAGGGAATTTTGAGTTGGTGAAACAAAGGGATGATCTTTTCCTGGAGTATATAACCCTGCACAATCAATTGGGTCTTTATCAGGAAGCAAAAGAACTTATTGCCTCCGGCACTTTTCATCCATGGGAAGGCGGCGAAGGAAAGGTTGTAAGAGAATATTTTATCTGTCATCTTGAACTTGCCAAGCAGTCTATTGAGGCGGGAGACTTCAAAAAGGCTGTATCGTTGCTCGAAGAAGCAGAAAGTTATCCAGTAAACCTTGGTGAAGGAAAACTAACAGGGGCACAGGAAAATGATATTCATTACTGGATGGGTATTGCCCATGAGATGATGAATAACATAGAAAAGGCTAATGGTTATTATCAACAGGCTACCAAAGGCATCAGCGAGCCGGTGCAGGCAATTTTTTATAACGATCCCCAGCCGGATAAAATTTTTTACCAGGGGCTTGCATGGATTAAATTGCACAACAGGAAAAGGGCCACTGATATTTTTCAGCGACTGATTGATTTTGGGAAAGGCCATATTGATGATAAGATCAATATCGACTATTTTGCTGTATCACTTCCTGATTTATTGGTGTTTGATGCTGACCTGGACCTTCGAAATAAAGTGCATTGTCTTTACCTGATGGGCCTTGGAAACCTGGGATTAGGAATCAGTTGCAGAGAGAAAGCCTTACAGTTATTTGATGAAGTATTAAGCCTCGATAAAAATCACCAGGGTTCCATCATTCACAAACAAATGATGAAGTATTTATACTGGATAGACAAAGAAATGATTATAAAATAATCTATCAAACGAATATTTCAACATGAAATACGGCAAGCAATTTTTAATAAATTTTTATTATGAACAATTTAAGAAAACCCGGTGTAGCAGTGATGATGTTTTTAATTTGCGGGACCCAAACCATAAAGGCTCAGAAGGTTTATGAAATTGATGCAACCGTTCCTGAACAAAAAATTTATTCTGATCACCTGAAACTTGGTGGTACCAATCCAAAGGGGGAAAAGATAGCGGTCAATAACTATTATATTTCTATCAACAATAAACCTGTGATTCCTGTTACAGGTGAATTTCACTTTTCAAGGTATCCTCGTCAGTATTGGGATGAGTCCATTAAAAAAATGAAAGCAGGTGGTATAACAGTTATCCCCACTTATGTATTCTGGAATTTACATGAAGAAGAAGAAGGAAAATTTGTGTGGACCGGTGATAAGAATCTCCGGGCATTTATAGAACTGTGTAAGAAAAATAATTTGTACGCTTTAGTACGCATTGGTCCGTTCTGTCACGGTGAGATCAGGAGTGGAGGGCTGCCTGATTGGTTACTGGGCAAGCCATTAAACATACGGATGAACGATCCGCTTTATCTTTCATACGTTGAGAAACTATATAACGAAATTGGCAAGCAATTAAAAGGATTATATTACAAAGACGGCGGCCCAATCATTGGGATTCAATTGGAGAATGAGTACCAGCACAGCGCCGCCCCCTGGGGATTAACCTATCCCGGTCAGCCTTATGATATGACTGCTGCGGAAAGAGACCGCAGTGTAACACACGAAGGCGTTGCTATATCCAATGAAAAAAATCCTTATTCCGATTTAGGAAACGATCATATGAAAGTGTTGAAGTCTCTGGCAGAAAAAGCTGGAATGATTACACCCCTTTATACAGCAACCGGTTGGGGCAATGCTGCCATCGTTACCAATGAATCTATCCCGGTAACCGCTGCTTATGCGTATCCTTTCTGGACACCTAAAAGAGATTATTCTCCTTTCTTTCTATATAAAAATATGCATAGTAATCCGGACTATTCACCTGTTAGATACAAGCCCGAAGATTATCCTGCATTTCCTGCTGAATTGGGTTCGGGTATAAGTCTTGTTTATACAAGGCGTCCGGTTGTAGTACATCAAAGTTTTGATGCTATGATTAACAGGTGTCTTGGAAGCGGAGCGAATGGAGTTGGTTATTATATGTTTCATGGCGGTTCTACACCCAGGGGAAAAAATAATTTTATGAATGATGAGGCCTATGGTTTAACCAAGATATCCTACGAATATCAGAGCCCGTTAGGAGAGTATGGCCAGATTCGTGAAGGTTTTCACCGGTTGAAGCTGCTGCATTTCTTTCTGAAAGATTTTGGCGATTTACTTGCGCCGATGACGGTGGTGCTTCCTGCCAATGCAGCTG
>JBARSW010000399.1:0-4160 GCA_049644925.1 Chitinophagaceae bacterium
CCCGGAGGACCATGAAATAAAACATGATCCAATGCCTCACCACGGATTTTTGCGGCTTTAATAAAAATGCGGAGATTTTCGATAATCTGATCCTGTCCGGAAAAATCTGCAATAACGGCAGGACGGATATTGTTTTCAAATACCACTTCTGCAGCGGTCAGTTCTTCTTTTTTATTCGTGAGATTTGGATTAGACATCAATAATTTTTCTTAATATTTGTAAAGCTAATTATTAATAAACAAAAAAAATTGTTATGAAAATTGGTATTGTTGGATCTGGACAAGTGGGCAGGATGCTCGCCACCGGTTTTTTAAAAGAAGGACATAAAGTTATGTTGGGTACCCGTAACCTCTCAAAGGAGGAAGTGGTTAACTGGCAAAAAGATAATACAGATGGTTTATTGGGCTCTTTCCAGGAAACAGCGCAGTTTGGGGATATCATCGTTCTCGCTGTAAGCGGATTAGCTGTTGAAGATGCCATTTCTCTGGCAGGCAATGAGCATTTTTTTGAAAAAGTTGTAATAGATGCCACCAATCCCATTGCAGCGGTTCCCCCGGATAATGGCGTTCTGAAGTTTTTTACTACACTGGAAGTATCACTGATGGAAAGAATTCAAAACATTTTACCAGCTGCAAAAGTGGTAAAAGCATTTAGTTGTGTGGGCAATGCACATATGTATAAACCAGATTTCCCCGGCAATATTCCCAGTATGTTTATTTGTGGCAATGATGAGGGAGCTAAAAAAATAGTAACTAAAATTTTAACTTCATTTGGTTGGGAAACAGAGGATATGGGTGGCATGGAAGCAGCAAGGGCTATCGAACCACTTTGTATTTTATGGTGCATTCCCGGTTTTATCCGTAACGAATGGAAGCATGCTTTCAAATTACTTAAGCAGCTGTAAACAACAAATCCCCTATTGCCGGAGGATTTGTATCTATCACCATTATCCAAAAAATTATTTAACAGCCACTTTGCAGGCAACTCTCCTGTTTCTTGCTTTACATTCAGGTGTATCATTTGCTTCACACACTGGGAATTGTGGCCCATATCCGATAGACTCAGTAACCTGATCAGCTTTAGCACCCATTTTTACCAGGTCAGCTTTTACTTTATCTGCTCTTTTTTGAGACACCCTGATATTTGCATCTTCTGTTCCAGTATTATCTGTATAACCACCTAACTTAATTTTAACTGCAGGATAAGCTTTCAGGATGGCTGCACAATTCTTCAATTGAGCTTCTGCTTTTCCGGTATATTCATTACCACCGGTTTTAAACTGCACATCAAACATATTTAACCAGTTGGCTGATTTATTTACTGTATCTATCGTTCCGTCTTTTATAAATCCTAATAACTGGCTTTCAAATCCTCTTTCAGCAGCCATAAACTTTCCACCATCTGGCAATGAAAATTCAACATCATTACCCAAATCATAAGAAACCAAGCCAGAAAGCGAGTCAATCATTACAGATGGAAAATTAATATTTGTATTCAGGTTATCGGTTCCTGTAGTTATGGTGGGATCAACGATTTGAGTTGTATCTCCCGTAACAGTTCCTTCAGGTGATTTATTGCATCCTGATTTTCCTCCTAATAAGAACCACCATATTAGTGCTGCTGCAAGTAATAAAGGTAATAACCATGCTAACCATCCTAAACCACCAGATTTACGAACAGTGTTTTCGGCATAATTATAAGCTTCTTTTGCTTTTTCTTTACCAGCACCTGTTACAGAAGACACGGCATCAGTTACTTTACTAATTCCCAACATGCTAGCAATACTACCCAAACCAGCAGGAAGCATATTAAGAATTGAACTTTTTTGGCTACTCAACATAGAAATAAGCCCGTCAGCATTCATATTTGTCTCCATAGCATGCTTACCCAATGTACCAGCAGCCACAGGTGCTGTCAGGCTGAATAATGTACTGGCTGAGGATAATTTAATGCCTGCAAAGGAAGAAATACTTCCAATAATACTACTTAATTTATCGCCAAAAACACTTTTCAAAATATCAACCCCTTTATTCAACATTCCTCCTCCATCACTAAATAAATTTCCGATACCGCCTAAAAAATCACTTTGATGTGTTGCCTTTGCAGCGTTTAAAACTTCATTGGCGCCGCTGCTTCCAGAAGAAGCTTTTGAAACCATCCCACTTAATACTGTTGGTAAAATTCCGGAAATAGCTTTTCCTATTCCGCTTTCGCTTTCACCAAGAAACGAACTTGCTTTTGAAATCAGGTCAGGTGTTAAATGGCCTTTTACTGCATCTAAAATGTTGAATGACATAACCGGTGTTTTAATTGTAAATTATAAATTGAATCATTTCCACTTTAATAGTGAGAATGTGCAGTAAGTTAATTTTCTGCAACAACTCAATTTTTAATTTTCGATTAACCCCCTTTTTTAAGCGTTAAGATGGCATCATTTGCAGGATAATGTCCGGATTAGGACAAAGATTGAGGTATTTTTCTTTTTCAGACAGTTTGCATACACCCGGGAAATCTCCATAATAATTTCCGATTTCGCTGATTAACTGGAAATGCAAATGCGGTGGCCAACTGCCATTTTCTGATGGCAATCCAAACTCAGTAAAAACCGAACCCTTTCAAATTTTTTCACCTACCCTGATATTTTCAATAGATCGTAAACTAAGATGCCCGTATAAAGTATAAAATGAGAAAGAATCTAATTGATGTTCCAGAATAATAGTTGCCCCGTAATCACCTACTCGGTTATTATATGCAAAACTATGTATCACACCTTCCAGCGGTGCCATTACCGGTGTTAAAGCCGTTCCCCAGATATCAATACCCAGGTGAAGCCTCCGTGGTTCTTCTCCAATTACTGAGGCATCAAATACTTTACTCATTTTATAAACGGTTCGATGCTCTGCATATCCACCAATGCCATACAGGACTCCGGCATTTACCAGTTTTGTATTTATATAATCAGTAAAAAGATTTGTGTCATTTATAATTTCATCAGTCAATTCCAGGTTTGCTTTAGTAAAATCAAACGTTAATAGTTTATCAGAAGCTTTGTCGAAAGGTACAACCGGGTAAAATTTCTCTCTATTGGCAAGCAATATCTCTTCTAATTCCATTGTTCCTTTCATATTTCAATAATAGGAGTTATCAATAAAAAAAGGCATCCTGCAAAAACAGGATGCCTTGTTGTTAGTTATTATTTTATTACCTCATAATTAAAACAGGGTATGATTCCTCAGCTGTTCTTACACCATCTTCGTAATATACTTTTACGAGATAAGTACCTGATGGCAGATGAGACAGATTAATTGGAATTACACGGCCATAAACCAATCCACTATATGTTGGCGATGTAAGCACATCGTTCACAGAAGTTCCATTAACCACTACACCGGCAGCATTATATACTCTTACGCCGATATAATTATACAAAGTACTGTTCATCCTTATATAGAAATTTCCTTTATTTGGATTTGGATAAACTATTACAGCACCTTCTCTTAACAACCTTGCCCTTTCCGGACAAGCTTGCACAGTGGCCAATATTCTGGCGGAGTCAGTACAACCAAGTGTGTTAGTATACGTATATGTCAGTGTATAAGGTCCTCCGACTGCTGTAGCTGCAGGTACAAAATTAAAGCCTGAAATACCAATCCCTTTCCAGCTGCCACCGATTGGTGAACCAGATAATGCAATCAGTGTATCACTGATACATATCCTGGAAGGAAGTGTACCTGCGGAAATAACCGGCAATGCATTTACTGTTAATATAGCAGGATTGGATGTTACAGTCTGACCACAATTATTGGTCACTATAACACGATACTGATATGCATTTTGTGTAGTTGCTACTCCAACAAGAGTTAGTGATGCAGTATATGCACTGGCAACAGTAAGATTAGTCCATGGACCACCTGCACCTGCCGTGCTTACCTGCCACTGGTAAAGTGTTGGAGCCGGAATACCGGCAGCAACCACACTAAAGCTTGCATTTGCTTTAGCGCAAACTGTAACACTTACAGGGTGTGTTGTAATAGTTGGAGGTGTGGCAACAACAAGTGTTACCGCATTTGAAGTAACAGCCGGCGGACAAGTACCAGAAACAATAACACGATACCTGTATGAGTTCATTGCTGTTGTCACATTAATAACAGTAAGACTGG
>JBARSW010000400.1:0-12819 GCA_049644925.1 Chitinophagaceae bacterium
TGGATGGGAAAATATTTCTGTTGTTTCTGCCGGATTGCAATACAAAGGGGTTAAGCAATTCCCTTTAAGAATTGGATATACTTATAGTACAAATCCAATTTCCAGCGAACTTGCGTTTTTCTCTACACCGGCAACTGCCATAATCAAGAATGCTTTCCAGGTTGGGTTTGGTTATGAGTTTACAAATCGCTTTACATTAAATGCAGTTTATCACCATGGTACAAGCAGTGGTTCAACAAGTGGACCAATATTAAATCCACAGGCGATTTCTGGCTCAAATCCTTATGGTGCAGTACCAGGCAGCAGTGTATCCTACAAAATGTCCACAGATATGATAATGTTTGGTATTAATTACACTTTCTAATAACTATAGAAAACGAAATCCAATTATTTCCTTATTTCAACCGGGATTGACAAATCATTGTCAGTTCCGGTTTTATTTTAAAATGTACACGAAAAAAATCAATGTTTTTGAACTTTTGCTAAGTCTTCAATCAGATAGAGCGAAATATAACGCCTTCAAAAGCTTTAATACCGTATCTTTACTCAGCTTGATGAATATATTTCGTATATATCAAGACACTCCTTCCCTGTATTTTTTTAAACAGTATTAAATTATAAAGACAGTTAATTATTATGGCAGAAACCTGGAACAAAAAAGAAAGAGAAAAGAAAAAGCAACAAAGCAAAAAAGAAAAAGCTGAAAGAAAACAGGAACGCAAAGACAACAGTAAAAGTGGAGGTAACCTGGAAAGTATGTTAGCTTATTTGGATGAAAATGGAAATCTTTCTTCTACCCCTCCGGATCCCAGGAAAAAAATAACCATCAATGTTGAAGATATTGAGATAGGTGTGCCAAAACAAGAACCTGTTAATCCGGAAGATTTAATACGCACCGGAGTTGTTACCTTTTTCAATGACACAAAAGGATATGGATTTATCAAAGACCTGGAAACACAGGAAAGTGTTTTTGTTCATATTAATTCTCTCACAGAAGCTATCAAGGAACAGAATAAGGTTACTTACGAAGTTGAAATGGGTCCCAAAGGTGCAAATGCAGTAAATGTAAAACTGGTTAAATAAATAGACCGAATTTGTAACTTAACTGGTTTTTTACAGAAATACAAGATCTCTTTCCTTGTATTATTTTAATGCGACTATATAAAAACAAGTATTTCATTCCATAAAATGGAATAAATTGCTTTTTGGAGAATCAAACATTTCCAGTTATGAATTTATCAGGAATTCACAAATTACTATTCAGAATGTATAGTATTAAATTCTATTTAATAATTGCACTACTGCTCTTTGCTAATACCGGAAATACCCAAAAAGCCAAAGTGGATAGCCTGACTGCATTATTGGCCACTGAAAGAACTGACAGTAACCGTGTTAAACTCATGTGGCAGATAGCTCGGGACATAGGCGTTTACAATCCCGATACAGCGCAAATTTTATCTCACCAGGCATTGAATTTGGCACGGAGAATAAAATATGAAGAAGGAGAATCCCGTTCTCTGGGAATTCTGGCAAACACATTTATCAAAATTGATAATTACCCAAAAGCATTAGAATTATATATTGAAAAACTAAAACTGGAAGAAAAAAGAAACAACCCAAGAAATATGGGGAGTGTCTTAATCAATATTGCGGTAGTATATCATAAATTGGAAGATTATACGAAAGCACTTGAGTATTATTCGAAAGCAGATTCTG
Organism: Chitinophagaceae bacterium; assembly: GCA_049644925.1. Taxonomy (GTDB): domain Bacteria; phylum Bacteroidota; class Bacteroidia; order Chitinophagales; family Chitinophagaceae; genus JJ008. The sequence continues at coordinate 1,717 of JBARSW010000400.1, forward strand.
TAATCAGCCTGAATAATATTGAAGATTTAAAGTATTATATCAACTTAAATATTGGTGATACTTACAACCGGATGAATATTCCAGATTCTGCTTTCTCCTATTTCAATAAATCATTGGTTTATGCCCGTAAAATTGAGGATGGCGATCTTATTGGTGCATCCTTGACTGGTCTGGGTCATTGTTATTTAAAATCAGGAAATTATCAGCAATCACTGATTAGTTATCAAACAGGTATAAACTATCTTAAAGCTGCAAATGATGATGAATTGCTTTGTGAAGCCACATTAGGTCTGGCAAATTTATTTGAACATTTTAATAGCAGTGATTCAGCTGCCTTTTATGCAAGGCAATCACTTTTGCTTGCAAAGAATGCCGGATTTATTTCAAAAGAATTAGAAGCAGCAGAATTCCTGACAAATCACTATAAAAAAAATAAAAATACTGACAGCGCATTTGCTTATGTGAGTTACGTACATGATTTGAATGATTCTATAAATAGTAAAAGTAAAATAAGAGAATCACAGGTAATCTCCAGCAACGAGCAATACCGCCAGCAGGAACTGGAAGAAGAAAGAAATATTGCAAAAAAAGAGAGACTTCAGCAATTGCAAATGTTATTAATTGCCATTTTTATTCCCGGATTTTTCCTGCTCACCCTTTTTCTTAGCAGGGCGAATGTACATATTAAGCTAATCAGAGTACTTGGAATCCTCTCTTTGTTATTTCTTTTTGAATATCTAACACTTTTGCTGCATCCAACTGTGGCAAGGTTAACTCACCATACTCCCATTTATGAAATCCTGGTATTTGTTGCAATTGCTGCAATTCTGATTCCAATGCATCATCGGCTGGAGCATTGGCTAATTCATAAACTAATACATCACAGGCATCAGCACCAGGCAAAAATTAAAGAAGAAGCTGAGGAAACTGAGGCTGCCAAGTAAAAAATCGTTTCAGTATTCATTTTCTAATAGTAATTGAATAACTGAAACGACTAATTCTCTGATGCCTTTAGCTTAATCAGGAGTTTTTATTGGCTTTTGGGCTACAGAATCCTTTTTGGTAGTATCAGCAGGTTGAGTTGGCTCCACTGCTTTAATTACTGCCGTATCGGGAGTTGCTTCCTTCTTTTCTCCACCTTTATTGTTACAGGCGACAAAAGCAAAAGTCAATAAAAAAAGAACCGGCAAAAGCTGGATAAATGTTTTTTTCAAGTAGTTAGTCATGATTAGAAGTGTTTAGAGTATAATTATACGACAAGAAATAGTTCTATCCAAAAAAATATAACCTTTTCTTAAATCAAGGTCTTCAATAATAACAAAATGAGTTATCTGATTTATTCATTTCAAATTCAGGGGGAACAACTCAGATAATAATTTTAATTGCTATATTTTATTATTTTAACCAGTTTCGGTACACTAATTTTCTTGCAAGCTTTCTTGATTCCCGGGTTTAATTAACTTGAAATAAGAAACTATAAATCTTCTTTTAACAACCTTACCCTGAATTTCAGCACTTCTGATTGTAGTACAAAATCCATCACTTGCATGAGCATTTCCATGATCATCGATTGATGTTCCATCTACAAAATATATTTTCCCTCTGATTCTTATCGCCAAAGTACAATCTTTTCCGGGTAATTTAAATTGACATTGCCCACAGGAAGCTTCTACAATCTGAATACTTTTAGTAGAATCTGGAATAGCTGTTTTCTCGTTTATTGATTGTGCATTAAGTACAAAAATGAAAGAACAGAAGAAATAGATAATAAAAATTATACCCTTTATCATAAAGTAAATATTAAAAAATAAAAAGCATTAAATTTTTCCACCAAATCGCTTATGTCAAGTGTGAAGGATAAATAAGTTGCAACATAAACAAACTAAAATCACAATTTAGAATGACTACAATCATAGTTTATTTCAATCCGGATAAACTACATTGCAAAAAACGATACTTCACTTTTTATAAATATACTAAAATGACAACAATACCTGAACACAATCTCATTACTCTCCCAAGAATTGGCGATACAGCTCCTTCCTTTACTGCAGTAACCACACAGGGCACAATTAATTTCCCGGAAGATTATAAAGGGAAATGGATTATATTATTCAGCCACCCGGCTGATTTTACACCGGTGTGCACATCAGAGTTCATGACCTTTGTAAAATTCGAACCTGAATATACCCGATTGAATACGCAACTCGTTGGCTTAAGTGTAGATGGCTTGTATAGCCATATTGCCTGGCTTCGCACCATAAAAGAAAAAATAGAATTCAGGGATATGAAGAATATGGAAGTGAAGTTTCCTCTTATTGAAGATATAACAATGGATGTGGCAAAAAAGTATGGGATGATACAGCCCAACGAAAGTTCTACAAAAGCAGTGAGAGCCGTCTTCTTCATCGATCCAAAAGGCATAATAAGGGCAATGATTTATTATCCACTATCGTTGGGTAGAAATTTTGAGGAGCTTAAAAGAGTGTTGATTGGATTACAGACTGCAGATAAACATGCTGTAGCCCTGCCTGCAGACTGGCAGCCAGGCGAGGATGTAATTGTACCTCCTGCAAACAGTTGTGGTGCTGCAGCTGACCGGATGTCCGGCAAAGAAGAAAATGTGTATTGTAAAGACTGGTTTTTCTGTATGAAACCATTACCCAAAGAAGAACTTGATCTGGCGTAAATCTGAAATTTCGGATAGCGAATTACAATTCGATGAATGGCTTTAATGTTTCAATTATATATTTATGAAAATACTATTAAGAGTTCTCTTGATTACCATCTTTATAAATGGAATCATAGTCAAAATCAATGCACAAACAGATTCTTCTGTAAAAGTCTATTCAAAATTTGATTTTGTACCCGGAGAAAAGGTTGTGTTCTTTGACGACTTTGATGAACAGATTGGCGACTTCCCCACTCTATGGAATACCAATGGAAGCGGTGAAATTGTAACTACGGATATTGCACCAGGAAAATGGTTTCAGTTTACAGGAGGTGGTTTTTTTATTCCGGATACAAAAGGAGATTTTCCTGAAAACTTTACGGCCGAATTTGATTTTATTCCCACCAATAACCTTGAGGATATTCAGGCTATTGGTTTTGGATTTTATATTGTATCCGGTAATATTAAAGATCCATCAGAAGGTGGTGCAATTCCGGGAAAATCTGGAATAAAAATAAATATAGACGGCTATACCAGTTATTATGATTCTTATTCAGATGGAGAATATAAATTGAATGGTAATTATGATTATCAATTGACAAAAAATAAAGTTTATCGCTTTTCAGTTTGGGTTCAAAAACAACGAATAAGAATGTACATTAATGATAAAAAGATTTTTGATATACCACGGGGTATGCCCGAAGGAGTAAAATTCAATATACTTCGCTTTGAGTTGGGTGATGAATCCAAACCAATGATTGCAAACTTCCGGGTAGCAACAGGGCTTCCGGATATGAGAAACAAATTAATTACAGAAGGAAAATTAGTGAGCTATGGGATCTATTTTGACGTAAATAAAGCAACTGTAAAACCAGAATCTTATGGAACATTAAAAGAAATTGCTCAGGTATTGAAAGATAACCCGGCTGTAAATGTTAAAATTGTAGGTCATACAGACAGTGATGGTGATGAAGCTTCCAATCTGGATCTTTCAAAACGCCGTGGTCAATCTGTAAAAAATGAACTTGTAAATAGTTTTGGTATTGATGCAGCCCGATTAGAAACTGATGGCAAGGGAGAAACACAGCCGCTAAACTCAAATGACTCTCCTTCGAACAAAGCAAAAAACAGAAGAGTGGAATTTATTAAACTTTAAATGCAAATAATAGATTAACTAATTTACAAAGTATCCCTGACAACAACCCAGGTATTCTCAATTCCTATCAATTTTACCAATTCATAAAACAACCTGGCATTATCCGGATGAAGGCGAATGCATCCATGAGAAGCCCTGGTTCCTAATTTTTTAAAATTCCCCGGGGTTGTTCCATGTATGGCATAACCACCTTTTACAAAAACTACATAGGGCATATTTCCAAGTCCTTTGTAGTTACCTCCAGGAAATTTTCTGGATGTGTATTTTGTAAACAATGGACCAGAAGGTTTTGTACTTAAGCTTGGGGTTTCAAAGTTTTTCTTCCCTGTTGAAACGATAAAACTATCTTTCAATTCACCTTCAATATATAAGTACAGTATTTGTATGGATTTTATAACATCAACATAAATAAAACAATCTGTTCCACTGCAGGAAGATTGAGACAAAGTATCTCTGGTATTTAGAAAAGAGTCCAGCATTTTAAGATTGTACCTGGCAATTGTTTTCTCAATATTTGTAGAATCTGCTGTTTTCTTCACATTCTTGTTTGAAGAATCCGAAAGAATCATTTTTTGAAGATCCTGCTGCCATAATGCATCAATCTTTTTCAATAATGGATTTAAAGAATCTCTTCCGGGAATAAAAAGGTTAGCATCAAAAATATTGTTTGCCTGTGGGGCAACATCATTATTTTGTTTTCTAATAGAGTCTTTAAAAGCCTCATACTTAAATTTATCTGGTACTTTTCGCTTGTCAACAGGTTTGCAAGAATGTGACAATAGCATTAAACTCAGAAGAAAAGTAGCAATGGATATAGAATTTTTCAACATCAACTTATCCATATTGTTTATAGTACAAAGCTACTCAATAATAAATACATCTGATATTATAGAACTCATAGACAGGAACATGTTTAGTCCTCAATAATTTATTGAAGAAAGCACATTTTCCTGAGAAGTTATTTTACAAAAGTTCTTTTTGAAGAATTATAAACTCAAGCGGTTGCAAATGTTTGCCGGTTAATTCATCCTCAATGAATGGTTTCCGTTCACCTGTTTCCAGGTATCCGTGTCGTTTATACCAATCAATTAGTTCTGAACGTACAGAAATTACACTCATGTAAATTATATAGCATTCCACATACCTGGTATATTCTTCTGCTGCACTTAAAAGTTGCTTTCCCAATCCCCCGCCTTGCAAATTCGGTGATACACTTAACATACCAAGATAAATTTTCCTGTTGTGATACTGCAAGTTTACACAACCTGTAATTTCTGATTCACTAGTATATTTTAAAAATACACTGCCGGGTTGTTGCATTAACTGTTTCAGGTCTGCCGCATCTGTACGTCTGTCTCCGGCAATAATATGTGCTTCCGTTGTCCAGCCTTTCTTAGATCTTTCACCCCTATATGCACTATTGAGCAACTTAACAATAGACATTATATCAGCTTCATCAGCGATTTCGATATTTGAATTAGAAAACTGTATCATAATTACAAAATTAATCAAATGTAATTTCGGTAAATCATGAAAAATTTTAAAAGAAGGAAATAAAGATGTAAGAAAGATATTTTTTTATTTATTTCATCCTCCCTATTTTCACTTAATGCCAACGAATAAGCATATTCAAAATTTAATAAAATGTATTGATCTGGAGGAAAAGGAGCAGGTAAAAAAATACAGCTTAGATCAACAGCATACACTTAAATCATTAAAAGCTGAAGGATTGGCATTACATCCTATTACTATAACCCGAAGAAGTTTCGGTTACGCAGATTTTCCTGAAATCAGCTTTAAGCTACAGTTTCCTGCTGAAACCAATTTTTTTAGAGATGGTGCGGCTATCGAGTGTTTTTGTGCCGGAGAAGAACCTGTAAAAGGCCTATTGATGAATTTAGATGGTAAGACAGGAGAATTTCGCCTTTTTGCCCCGGACTTTCCTGATTGGCTTGAAGATAATGGAGTAGGTATAAAATTGGCCCCCGATCAACGTACGACCAGCATCATGAAAAAAGTTTTAGATGAGCTGCAAGGCAACAAACCATTATATCATTTATTTGAACAGTTACATAATGATAATTACATAAAAGAGAATCAACCACCAATAATAAATACTTTACTTGATTTTCGAAATCAACAGTTGAATGAAAGCCAGCAACGGGCAGTAGCAGCCATCATGCAAAACGAACTGATTACAATTGTTCATGGCCCACCCGGTACCGGAAAGACTACCACGCTGATAGAAGCAATAGTTCAATTGATAAAAGCAGGTGAGAAAGTATTGGTTTCTGCACCGAGCAATACAGCAGTTGATAATATTGCGAAGGGTTTAATACACCAGGGGGTAAAAATTTTAAGAGCCGGTAATACAAGCAAAGTTGATGAAATGTTATTCTCCCATACCCCGGAAGGAAAATTAGCCAACAGCAAACAACAAAAGGAAATAAAACAATTAAAAATAAGAGCTGAAGAATTCCGAAAATTAGCTTTAAAATATAAGCGCAGTTTTGGTAAAGCAGAAAGGGAACAACGAAACCTTTTATTCAAGGAAGTAAAAAACATCAGGACTGAAATTAAAAAGCTGCAGGATTACAACGAAAAAAAGTTATATGAAGAAGCCGAAGCTATTTTAGGTACACCGATTGGTTTGTATGATTCAAATATTGGTCATATAAACTTTCAAACACTGGTAATTGATGAAGCAGGACAATGCATTGAGCCATTAGCCTGGTGCATTTTTCCTTTAGCGCAAAAAATAGTACTGGCAGGAGATCATTTTCAGCTTCCCCCTACTGTGCTTAGCAATGAAGCTGCCAAGATGGGACTAAACAAGTCAATTTTAGAAATTAGCATCCCAACTATCAGCAATGTTTTTTTCCTAAACACCCAATACAGGATGAGGGAAGCAATTGCAGGGTTCAGTAGTAATTATTTTTATAATAATCTGCTAAAAACTGCTGCTCACCTATCCAATAATGAAATACATATCACATTTATTGATACAGCAGGTTCAGGTTTTAATGAAGTACATGGAAGTGATGGCATTAGTTTACAAAATGAAGGTGAAATCCAAATCGTACAGCATTTACTTCAGTCCTCAACGTTTGACCTGGTTAAAACTGCTTTGATTTCACCTTATTCAGGACAGGTTTCAGCAGCCAAAGAGAAATTGCCCAAGAATATACGTATCAGTACAATAGATAGTTTTCAGGGACAGGAACAGGAAAATATTATTCTTTCATTAGTCCGCAGTAATGAAGATGGTGATATTGGTTTTTTGAAGGATTACCGCCGGATGAACGTAGCTATTACCCGGGCCAAAGAACAACTTTTTGTTATCGGAGATAGTGCAACTATAGGTTCCGATTCCTTTTACAATGCCTTTTTGAGTTATGTTGAAAAATATGGCAGTTATAGAACAGTTTGGGAACTAGAATTAATTTAATAAAAAAGCAACAAAGTAATACTATGATTCTTTGTTGCTTTTCAGATAAATATTTTTTGACAATTTACATCCCCGGATCATCAGCAGTAGGTCCATACATACCTGGAAGTGGTACATTAAGAAGTCGCAGATATACAGTCAACTGTCCCCGATGATGATATAGATGATTGAGGCACCAACTACGAACAACAACACCCTTAGGAAGAGTGAAAAAAACCTGATCTCCATGTTTCATTGTCCATGGTTTGGCAAACTCTTCATCCGGGGTATTATTTAATATCTCTTCCGCTTTAACAATCAAATCATCGTGCCAACTAACAATATCAGCAGTGGAACTGTATTCTTTTGGAACACCAGAATCAGTTGCAAAATCAAGTACGTCTTGTAGCAAACATTCTTTCCACCATCCATTAATTTCTGCAACGTGGCAAGCCAGGCGCTTCAAAGTCATTGACTTTTCGTGAGGCTTGAAGTCTGCTTTGGCATAAGGCACAACTTCAAGTAATTTCCTTGTGTTAGCTGCTTCCATTTTTAATTCAGCCCACAGGTTTTTGGCGATATTCATATCTAAAGGTTTTGATAAGTTATAAAATTAAGTAATTTAACAGATAATAAATTAGTCTTCTGTTACGATTAAAAAAGTTGTTTTTCTTCATGCAATTTAATTAATTCATTTTCCATGCATTAAAACCTTACATAAGAAACAGGAAATCAATTCATCTAAAATGGAAACAGATTTAGATGACAATTGGGAAAATCACTATATGTAGTGAAGTTATTTAGTTATTTAAATAGAGTTCAGCTATTATAAAATCTGCAAGGCACATTCTTTATAGACAGCAAAATCATCAATATGTGTCGCTTTCAGTTGATCTGTCAGTTCTGCCAAATATTTATTTTTTACAAAATATTCGAGGATAATGGCATAGTGGCAATTTTCATAATAAGGTTCATAGATATTTAGTTTGGCAGCTACACCCATTGTTTTAAAAACATCAAGATTCGCTGGATGATTCATTATAAAAGCAAATACTTTACTTTCATCACTAGCGGCATTATGTGTCTTCTCCGATTGTAAAACTGAATAGCCTCCTAACTGTCTTGCTTTTATTTCCACTTCAGGATTACGGGAAGATCTTTTCCCTTTAGCAAATACAAATTTAAATTCACCCACAGCACAACGATGCTGAGCCAAATATCTGAAAAACCCTTTCTTCTCTGATTGTTGTAACATAACATCCAAGTTGCTGTTAACAGACCTTGTGTATTCATCCCAATGCATTATAAATTCTTCGCTATCCAGTGTTGTTTCAAAAGAAACAAACTGCATTATCTTTTCTTCTCTCATTTTTGTAAGGTACGATATATCCCCGGGTATAATTTTTAATTTGAATTTTCCATCTTCGTAACCGAATAGAAATGCTGAATCTATTATTACCTCGCCTTTGTTAACAGAAACATTGGATTTTAAAATAAAAAGCTCCCGTAAACTAGGTTACACACTAAATCAAACTCCAGACAAAGTATTAGTTATAATACAATATTTGAGTTTAACAGAAATTTTCTCTCAAAGATTAGTCGTAATAAAACTGTAACAACTGCAGTAAGCAGAAAAATATGAATGCGTCAACGGGAATAAATAAAAAAAACAATAAGCCACTCAATTATCAGATTGATAGAGACTTTAGAAAATATATTTTCAATAAAACATATTTTTTTACTCATAAACACTTTTAATTATAGTTAAGATCATTTTAAACCGGCCATTTGGTTTTATGAAATTCGGGGAGTGTGCAGGTATAATAATACCTTGTCCGGATTCGAGTATATTTGATACCATATCAATGACAATATCGGCTTTGCCCTCAATAATCTGGGCAAAAGTATCAAATGGAGAGGTTTTTTCAGTTAGCCCTTCCCCACTGTCAAATGACATGATACTGATATTTCCTGTTGATTTCTTGATTATCGTTTTTATCACCACAGAATTAGGTACGTATTCGATAATTTCGACAATTATGTGTGATTTAGATTTTTCAAGTTCTTTCATATCCATAAATACAAGGTTTTTCCTGGCAAATAAATACCTCTGTTTACTGCCACTAAGTATTAGTAAAGTTGACTGTTTTGTCTCGTTGTTTGTTATATGATTTTGGGAAGAAGTTACACCATTCACACATTTTCCAATTATAAACGTCTTTTGCCAAAATCAGTCTGAAATTAGAAGGTGCCAGAAAAATGATTTTTTTAACCAGTTGGAAAGATTTGGCAGCATACTATTCTTTAATAGTAGCAACCCGTTTGCTACTATTTTTTTATCAGGAATTTCTTAAACCTTTTGCAAAAGGATCTAAATGTTGAAGTATCACTCCTCCACAACTATATTCACAACTTTCATTTCCTTCCCCTTTATTATTTGAAGTGAATATCCTTTACACACCGGACAAGTATTGCCATATGCCTGAAGATGAAATTGGTGATGACATGTAATACAAGTGGCTTCTCCTTTAATAATCTCAATATCAAGGGATGCGTTTTCTAAGATTGTTTCCATTTTAATAATTGAAAACGAAAACAGCAAAGAATCGATTTCAATTCCACTAAGTTCACCTACCTGTATCCGGACAGCACTGATCCTTGCTTTGTTATTCTCTGGCAAAGCGTTCTTTGCAATAGATAAAATTGAATGTGCTATTGATAATTCATGCATAAACTGACTTAAAATAAAAAACCTCCTGATTAAAGGAGGTAAGTTATGTTGAAATTATTTATTTATTTTCAGCAGCCCCATCTGAAGCAGGTTTTATTGCTGATGCAGCCTTTGCAGCCACCGCTTGTTTTTTCTTCTCAGCAGCATAAATTGCTCTGCTTTCAATAGCTTCATCAAACAATTTATTCCAGCCATTATTTATATTTTCTGCTTTTAACGCACATGGTGCCGGTTCGGCAGTCTGGAAGATGGCTCCTTCTTTTGGGCATGCCCTTACACATTCATTACAATAAATACAAACGGCACGGTTATAATGATATGTTTGTTTGCCTTCTAAATCCTGGGAAAAAACAATTGCTCCCGGGGGGCAAACCATTTCGCAACGACGACACCAAATACATAAGTCTTCATTAAAACCGATTAATCCCCGGTAGTCATCAGGTATAAAAGTTTTCTCAAAAGGATATTTTGTTGTAACAGGTTTTTTTACCAGGTTACCTATCGCCTTAAAAAATGTCTTCATGTTATCTTATTAAAAATAATTTCAGTTAAAATATACTATCTGGCTGTACAGGATAAACAAGGATCGTATGAGGCAATAATTGCCGGTACACTTCCATATTCGTTTCCTTTAAATACTTCTCGCATTGCCGCCACATTTGAAAATGTAGGTGCTTTTATTTTTAGTCTTTCCAACACCTGTGTTTTGTTTCCTTTGGCATAGTAAAACAATTCTCCACGAGGGGCTTCCAGCCTGACAATTGCTTCTCCTTCCGGAAAGGCTTTTGTTTCAGTAATAAGCGGAGATTCCGGCAACCCTTTAATTACATTTTCAATTATTTTGATTGATACATATAACTCCCTCAGTCGAACCATATTTCTGGCAAATACATCACCAGCAGTTTCTGTAATCATTTCAAAACCAACTTCTTTCCAGGGCAATAAATCTTCTGTTTCATTTCTAACATCTATTGCCAATCCTGCTGCTCTCGCAAAAGGACCTACAGCATCCAATCTCATTGCTTCATCTCTTGTAAGTACACCAACACCTTTATTCTTTAAAGATAGTGTCCAATTATTCTGGTAGATGTCAACCAGCTCCTCTAACTGAGGTTTAA
>JBARSW010000401.1:0-12604 GCA_049644925.1 Chitinophagaceae bacterium
TATTGTTCCAGTTCATTCACCAATATGTCAAACTCTTTTTTATGATCATTACAATCGGCTGGTATCAGGAATAACAGAACAGAGTTCCGTTCTATATGCCGGAGAAAACGGTGACCTAATCCTTTCCCTTCTGCAGCCCCTTCTATAATTCCGGGAAGATCTGCTATACAAAAACTTTTTCCATCCCGGTAATCTACCATACCCAAATTGGGAGTAAGAGTTGTAAATGCATAATTGGCAATCTTTGGTTTGGCAGCAGTAATTACAGACAGCAGTGTTGATTTTCCGGCATTGGGAAAACCAACCAACCCCACATCTGCCAGCACTTTTAATTCCAGTACTTTCCAGGCTTCCACTCCCGGCAATCCCGGTTGAGCATATTCTGGAGCCTGGTTGGTAGGTGTTGCAAAATGAGAATTACCCAAACCTCCTTTTCCTCCGGGCATCCAGATTACTTCTTGTCCGTCTTCAAGAATTTCCACTTCCTGCTGATCGCTTTCTTCATCCCTGGCAATAGTACCAAGGGGTACTTCGATTATAATATCTTTTCCGTCCTTTCCATGGCAATTGTTGGAACCACCTTTTTCGCCATCTTCGGCAAGCACATTTTTATAATATCGTAAGTGCAACAATGTCCACAGATTGCTGTTGCCTTTCAGAATGATATGTGCACCACGGCCACCATCGCCTCCATCGGGGCCACCCATTGCCGTAAATTTATTGCGCATAAAATGCTTATTCCCGGCGCCGCCATGGCCACTCCGGCAAAAAATACGAATCTGGTCAACGAAATTGCTTTTTTCCACTTGTTTAGTTTGCAGCGAATTACAAATATACCGTGTCATTAAGTGAAAATGCCGTTCATGAAAAGTATTTTGCTTTTATTTCTTTGTGCCAGTCTTTTTTCTTTTCAATGCAGCAAAGACTATAACGTTCCCGCCTGTATAAACAAGAAAATTGCACAGATTAAGGCACAATCCAAATGGAACCCACCGGCAGAAGTGAATGAATATACATACCAGGGTAAAAAAGTGTACCTGTTTACAAGTGATTGCTGTGATCAGTATATTATGCTGTATGATGGCTCTTGTAATTACCTCTGTTCGCCTTCAGGCGGTATTACCGGAAATGGAGATGGGAAATGCAGTGACTTCTATATGGAAGCAAAGCATGAACGGTTGGTTTGGAAGGATTCCCGCTAAAAAAAAGCACTGGCAAATCTGCCAATGCTTTATACTATTTCAAAAACGGATGATTATTGTAACACCAGTTTTGTACTAAAAACTGATTTGCTTGCCTGGTCTGTTACTTTTATTAAATAGATTCCTCTGGCAGCAGCGGGATCTATTTTTATCTGCTGTGTTTGATTGTCGCCACTCAGGCTGATTTGTTGCTGTAAAACCTGGCGACCCATAACATCTGTAACAAATACAGTATAATTTCCGGCATCCAGTTGGGTAAATTGAATGGCAAACTGATTATTAGTTACCGGGTTGGGATAAATGCTGATTTTATCACTGCCTGTATTTGCAGGGATATTTTTGGAAATAACTTCAGCAATTCCTCCTTTGGCAGCATTGCCTGTTGCCAATAAATTACTGCTGGCCAGGTCTGAACTATGCCAAACAGTACCTTCAATTTTATAAGGAGAGGCAACCAGCGATTTCAAATCTACAGTAAAGAAAGAGCTGGCTTCCATTGCGCTGCCTACCAATATTTTGTTATCAGCATTTACGGCAGCGCCATTTACAGAGAAACCGTTGGGCAAACCAGAAATTGCTCCGAGATGTGTGGCAATTTTCGATTCAATATTTATTTTAAATACATTTTTCATGGCAGAAAAAACGATGAGGTTGCCGTCATCATCTGCAATAATATCACCACCATAGCTGCTGCAGGAATTATGAATGGAAACTGTTTTATTGGCCTGGTCATCCACTATTGCTCCCAGGTCAGTAATCTGCACTCTTTTACCAGTTGAGAATTTTAGGAGGTGCATACCATCATTGGTCATTGCATATCCAAAGCCATCCGAGGCAATTACCATACGGGTAACAATATTTCCCTGGTCAGAAGATTTTTGTGTCATCCGGGTTAAGGGACTATCTGTTACATAAAAAACTTTCATGGTCTTCAGGTCAATATATCTCAGTTGATCGATAAACATCGGAGTGTACCAGAGGCGGTTATTTCTTTTATCTAAAGCAAGGGCGGCTACACCACTGCTAAATGCAGGGCGGGGATTAAAGCCCTTGTCGGCAATATTTTGAGTAAAGGAAACAATCTCTTTTTTTGTAGTCGCATTAAAAGCTACCTGGTTATTATCGAGTCCATTAATCAGAGAAGCACTGAATTGACCGCTTTTCATATCAAACTGGCGCAGGTAAACCCAGTTGGCATTTTGTTGCTGTACATCTGTAATTGCATAAGCCGTGCGGCCTGCCTGTTGGGCAATTACACAGTCAGCAAAAAAGATAGCTCCGGTCAACAGGGATAAAATGAGTAAATTTTTTTTCATACACAAAATGGTTTTTGAATTTAGCAATTTAATTGATAGTTTAAGTTACAAAAATTTATCAGTCTCCAAAAGAAAATTATATGAATGGCAGGAATTCAACTGTACTGAACCGGTCTTATTGCAGTCAGCGCTTTATTGGAAAAATAAAAACCCCTCCACTTAGAAAAGCAAGAGGGGTCAAGGTATAAAACCCTGAGCATGTTATCTTTTATTTACTAATATCTTTTCTACAGATTGCTCGCCTGTGTTTGTAATAAATATTCTCAGGGTATACATACCCGGATTCAAATTATCTATTTGAACGCTATTAGCAGCAATATTTTTCATTTGTTTAATTGTACGGCCACTCATATCTGTTACAGTTAAATCACGGACTAAATTCTTTTCTTCAAATAAGATATTGATCCTTCCGTCAGTAGTTGGGTTAGGGTAAATGATGATACCAGTTTTCTGGTCCATTCCACGAACTGAACGGATTTCTGAATACTTTATACGGGTATCCATATCTACCTGGCGTAAGCGGTATTGTGATAAAAATTTTGAAGGATTTACATCGTTGAAATAATAATTTATTTCTGTTGAACTGTTTCCACCTGGTGCCTGGCTATTTACAAAGCCAATCGTTTGCCAGTTGTCATTTCCTGTATTTCGTTGTACTTCAAAGCCAGCATTATTTATTTCAGAAGAACTGGTCCATTTTAGATTAACAGTTGCTGATTGCTGATTCCTTGCTGCAGTAAATGATTTTAATGAGACAGGTAAAGTGCTTTGATTGGGAAAAGCATAACAACCAAATTTTGCCCCGTATTGACGTCCGGGATTACCAACATTGTAACCTGAACCAGCTTTAAAATCATAACCGAAACGGAATGTAATTGAACTTCTGCCATTTACACCTGTGCCATAACGAAATGAAGAAGCTACTTCTGCACATCTTGAAATACCGCTTCTTTCATACACGCCACCGGCAAAACCTGTCCAGGTTGTTGCAGCAGGGTCGGTATAGTTATAGGCAGTTAATTCCGAACCGCTCGCTGCCAAAACTGTTGGATTTCCACCGGAATATAATTGTGAAACCCTGGTTTCTCTGAACCATGTCTGGGAGGAGGAACCCCCTGTATTATAATTCCCATCAGCATCGTAGCTTACAAAATTGAGGCTATTTAGGATAATTGGTGTTGTGAAATTATTAGTACCCTGGAAAAAATTTAATGTAAATTGAACATATCCTCTGCGGTCAGATGCATTTAAACTAACATCCGGGCGGATAACAGGAGCAAAAAAATCAGCTACAGAAACATTAGCCTGATCTAATCCACTATTATCATCCATGCTGGTCATTACTGCATTTGAAAGGCTGTTTACTGTTACTTCAACATTTACAGGAACACCGCCTACCGTTCCTATATTTGTAAACCTCCAGATGGCTCCCACCCCAAGATTATTACCGTTATTGCCGCGGTTGTATGTTCCACCAGTGAAGTTGCTGGTAAAAAAGACAGATCCAACGGGGCATTGATCAAGGGATACGCCACCCGATCCGGTGGTTGTACAATTAGATGCATTGCCTGCTGCGGGGTTTGCTGGTTGAGTTGGTTGCGCTATGGCAAATCCAAAAGAAAACAGGATCAGACCTGTTAATAATAGGTAATGTTGTCTCATGCTCTGAGTTTTATTGTTAAAAAAAAATTACACAGTTGTAAAAAACTGGTTTAAAGCAGGCATGGGATTATAAGACGGATATCCGCAGGATGTAGACTTGGAGGCTTTCTAAGAGGAGTTTTGGAAAAAAATTTTCTAGTCAGCTTTCTTGCCTGACAAATAAGGAATCGTAAATGTAGATATTGGGATTGACATTTGCAATAGAATATATTTTTTTCTATCAGCTATTTTCAAATATGATATTTAAACATCTGTTAGTTGTTAAAAATGAAAACAATGAGATGGAAAAATGAAAATATTTAAAAAGAACCCCTCCGCTAAGAATAGCAAGAGGGGTCAAGGTATAAAACCCTGAGCATGTTATCGTTTAATAATCTTTTGAGTCATTTTTCCGTTTTCAGTTATTATTTCCATAAGGTGCATGCCGGGTTTAAGATTTGTAAGTTCTGATGACAATACAACTACATTTTCTCCCTTTTGCAACATTATTTTTTTAGAAATAACCAATTGTCCAGAAGCATTACTGATACGTATAGAGGCATAATTATCTTTTTCACTACTGATTTGCACTTTCAGGTCATTAATGAAAGGATTGGGATAAACAGAGAATTCCTTTACAGGTCCACCGCTGATGCGTAGGGCAACTATTTTGCTTATCGAAGTTCTTGAGTCAATATCAAGTGTTTTAAGGCGATAGTAGATTATTCCGGTGTTAATAGTGATAGGATCAATAAACTGATAAGTCTTGCTATCTATTGAAGACCCAGCCGCTTGCCTGGTGCCAATCACCTGGAAGTTTATTCCATCATAGCTTCTTTCTATTTCGAAATGGTCACTGTTGATTTCAGTAAGTGTTTTCCAGTCTAATACAGCATTTGAACCCTGTTTAGTAACATTAAATATTCCCAGGTTCACCGGAAGCGTTGTTTGTGACGGGAATACATTTGAGGCCAGATCCTGCAAGCCTGTAACTGCCTGTACAAGGAAACAACCTACAGTACCTACCGGTCCATTAACTGTATTCTGATCAATAAAATATAGACCATTATCAGTAGAAATATACAAAGAGCCTAAGAGATCAAAAGCCACGCCATTTACCCTACCAGAGAAAGCAGCACTAGTATTATCAATCAGGTCCCATTTTTTGGTTAGCGTTGTAGAACTTCCTGTTGGAAAACCGGTAAAAATTTGTGTAACTCCGCTTCCGTCATTCGCCAAAGCAAACAAAGTTCCATTACCGGAAACACATATATCTCCGTTTTGGAATGTGGATGCTGCTCCGCCAACCAGACTTACACTGGCATCTTCAACAGTTATTGTAACCGGGTTTACACCATTCGACATGAATTTTGCTAAATAAAGGGTGGTACCGTCTCCAGCTAAGATCCAACCTGTCCCATCAGGGCCCATAGCGAGGCGAACAAAACCTAAACTATTAGAGCTTACACCATTAACATCTAACGTGCCGATGAGTGTTCTGCTGGTGCCTGTCGAAGTGGCGGCATAAACATTTACCACGCCATTGGTACCTGTATTCGGCAACCAATAAAAGTGTCCCAAAGATTGAGTCGGTTTATCATTTCGACCTAAAGCTGCAGTTGTTTCAGTAGAAGAAGGGAAGGGGTCAAAAATATTAGTAGGACCACTTATATAGATACCATTTACTACGGTAAAGCTTGAAACCTGGTTTCCATCGGAGGATGTAGCCCATAAACTAGGCGAGGCAGGAACATCAAAAACTCTAACTGTTGTAGTGGAAGAAGTAACATTTGATGTACTTCTTACGGCATTAACAGAAACAGTATAAGTTCCGGCTGTTGGAAATGTTATACTCTTGGTTGAACTTGGATTACCTGTTGTTGGATTGGTGCCAATAGTTGCACCTGGAGCAGACCAGGTAAAGGTAATATTTCCACTTCCTGCAAAATCTGCAGAAGTAGCTGTAAAGCTCACCAAGCCCCCGGTAAGAATACTTTGTGAAGTTGATGGAGTAAGGGTTAATGAAGGTGTCGGTACTGTAACAATAACAGTTGTTGCTGGTGAAGTGGCATTTCCACCACCACCACCTTCCTGTACGAAACAGGTAATTAAGAATGTTCCACTACTTGGAAATGTCGCAACTGTGGAAGAACTACTTCCCCCACTGCCTGGGTTATTCGTAAATGTAACGCCTGCAGGACTTGAACTCCAAGTGTAAGAAAAGTTTGAGTTTCCTCCAGCCCAAAACGAATTATTACTGTTTCTTGTAGCTGTAAAATTTACAGTTCCACCCACATTAATGTTCTGTGTTGTTGATGGACTTATAGTTACCGTTCGTGGGGCTTGTGCTGATAATTTTGTTGTCGTTAAAAGGACAAACATTGATAAGGCAAATATGCCTTTAGAAGTAAACGCTTTCATGCTCAAAGGGTTTATTGTTAAAAAAATAAAAAATCCGAAACCTGGTTGGTTTTAGCGGATTGGATTAAACCTTTGGCTTTATGAAGGATTGGACCAAATATGGTCAACAAAAAAAATTAAATATTGGCAGGTTTTGCAGAAGAAAGGGTGGATGCGTATTAATAACGCTGATTAATGAAAGGCCTTTGTAATAGGAACAGATTTTTAAGTAGGGATAACAAAGCTATAAAAAGAAATCAGTACTTGCAAGCGAAAAGACAATTTTTTTTAATACAGTGTTGGTAAACTTACGATTTGCGTAAAATAAAAGATTATAATTGAGATACATAGTAAGAATTGTTGGAGACTATTTTTTTATCTCTTTCCAATTTGTATTGGGAGAATCCTGCATTATTTTTTCCTGAAAACCTTCCGTTAATGGATTGCAGGGTTTAAGACTATTAAAGCATTCAGCTGGTAATGCCTGGTAAAGGCTTGTTCCTTCAGTTTTCCAGGCTATCATTTCATCAGTAACCTGTTTAATAATTTTTCCGGGATTACCAACTACAAGGCTGCGGGCCGGAATTATTTCACCTTCTCTGATTAATGTTAAGGCACCGATAATACTTTCATCGCCCAATTGCACATTATCCATAATAACACTGTTCATGCCAACTAAACAGTTTTTGCCAATGGTTGCACCATGTATTATTGCCCCGTGGCCGACATGTGTTCCTTCTTTTAATAAAACAGTTACACCGGGAAACATATGGATGGTACAGTTTTCCTGAACATTGCATCCGTCTTCAAGAATAATCTGACCCCAATCAGCCCTTAATGCTGCACCCGGACCAATATAACAGTCTTTACCAATTATCACATTCCCTGTAACTGCTGCTTGCGGATGTACAAAAGAGGAGGGATGAACTATTGGTTTTATTCCTTTGAATTCGAAGAACATTTTTTTGATTTTAAGTAAATAAGTATATAAAGTAGTTAGAGGTCAGAATTTCCTTTTTTCTTTACCTCATCTCTTTTTTTTCGGAGGAAGGCTAAATATCCATTTAACAGTCTTTCAATTTCCTTTGCTTTAGTTTTAAAGTAGTTCAATTTCTCTTGAGAAATATAAGCCTCATTAAAAGCATCTATCAGGTGATTTATTGTTTCAGTCAACGATCCTCTTGCCTGAACGCAAAAATGAATCTGGTCGGGATAAGTAAACCTTCCATGCCCTTCGGATATCAGTGCATTAACAGATCGGGAACTCCGAATTATTTGATCAGTAAGTCTGAACTTCTCTTCGGATGGGAAACCTCTTGCTTCTTTACTGACTTCCTTCTTAAATTCTCTGATTTTTTTCCATAATTCAAGCTCTTCAAATCCAAAATTCTCAATACTCATAGTCGCTTACTTTATTTACTTTTTACTATTTACTTATCAAATTCTTATCAGTTCTGAAACAAAGCCCCTTAAAAATTGCAACAATATGATCTTTTTGATTTGTTATTTCTATCTGATACAAGCCAGTTGAAATACCGTTGTGCATTTCTTTTGCTTCCGCTATCAGCTTATCGCCAATATGAACCGGTTTGATGAAGTTGATAGAGGTATCCAGCGCCACAGATAATACATTCCTGTTATTACAGGCAAAGGCAAATGCACTGTCGGCGAAAGAGAATGGGATGCCTCCGTGTACAATTCCAAATCCATTCACCATTTCTTTTCTTACAGACATTTTTATTCTGCTGTAACCTTCTCTTATTTCCAATACTTCTATTCCCAGCCATTGGCTGAAAAAATCATTATCCATCATATGTGCTACAACTTGCTGTGGTGTTGTCATAATATTATATAATTATTTTTTAAATATTTATAGATTACTTGCCCTTAAAACGGGGATTTCTCTTTTCCGTAAAAGCATTTATTCCTTCTGTATAATCTTCTGTATTTGCTGCCCGCTGCTGAAACACATCTTCTTCCTGCAATTGTTCTTCAAAAGTGGAATGGAAGGAAATATTCAATAGCTGTTTGGTGTAAGCTAATCCCTTGGTCGGCATTTGTGAAAGGGTTGCCGCAATTTTTTTACTTTCAACTGAAAACGTATCATCAGTAAAAACTTTGTAGAGCATGCCCATTTTTTCTGCATCTGCTGCTGTAACCTTATCTCCAAGCAGGGCAAGGGCACTTGCTTTTTGCCATCCCACTAACCTTGGTAGGAAATAAGTGCCGCCGCTATCTGGGATCAACCCGATTTTTGAAAATGCCTGTATGAAAGAAGCCGATTGAGCGGCAACTACTATGTCGCAACATAGTGCAATATTAGCTCCGGCACCTGCAGCTACGCCATTTACTGCTGCCACAACAGGTTTGGCCAGCTTTCGGATACGGCTGACGATAGGATTATAATGTTCCGATAGGATTTGTTTTATTTCAATTTTGTTTTCACCAGTTAATTCACTTATATCCTGGCCGGCACAAAACGCTTTTCCACTTCCGGTAATGTAAACGGCTCTTACTGTATCAGATTTGCATTCATCAAGGGCTGACTGCATTTGCAGTGCCATCTCCCGGTTAAAGGAATTGAACTTGTCGGGGCGGTTGAGAGTGATGAAAGCTATTGAATCTTTAATTTCCAGGATAACAGGTGGCATTATAATAAATTTTGATAACGAAGATAATTAATCTGGTCACCTTCAGAATGGCAACTCAGATTCGATTTATTGAAAGCATAAATAATTGGTTGTCTAAAAATTTTTCTTATTTTAGAATCAACTATTAAAGCTATGATTAAATTCAAACAGACTGCACAAACCAGTTTTATCCTGAGATATTTCTCACTCTTTCTGTTCTTTTATTTCTCTGGTTTTACGTTAAATGCTCAGCCGTTAAATATGGATACAGCAGTTAAACCAACTGAACTTAAACTGTATAAATTTAATCCGAAAGACCAGCCAAAGGGAAAAGGTTGGCTGAATATCACCAATGTGAAACAGGTAAAAGATACTGCTTATTACTTCTGTAAGGGGTTAAGCATCTACTCTCCTGCAGCAGTTATTGTAGCATCTAAGGATAAATCAATACCCCTGCAGGCTAGTCTGCATAAATGGAATTGGAAAGAGACAAGTAAAAAGGGAAGTACAGGCACAAATGGCACCTGGATGGAAAAATTTAAAACAGAAAATGATTTCGGGTTGATGGTAGTGGCTCCGCTAAGACCCGCTGAGTATGTTATTACTGTATGGGTAGGAGCAGAAGCAGATGTGGAATTGCCTGCAGATTTTAAAGCTTATGATGCAGATTCGCAAGAAACTGCTGATAATAAAAGCAATAAAGAATCATTCTTTAAAAAGTATTTGCTTTATATCATCATTGGTATACTGGGTTTGGCGGTTTTATTTTTAATTATCAAAAGAAAAAAATAATAAATATGGTTAAAAAGATAATCTCTATACTGGTAAGCTGCTTAATGGTTTTAGCTGCCAATGCCCAAATGGAAGATGCAGTAGAGCAAAATGGACAAGCGGAAATTGATAGAATACAGGCACAATGGGAAACGTACCAGGGACAGATTGATGCCATGAGCAGTAGTCTTTCCTTATTGCAAAACTTATACAATGCAGCACAAAGTGGTGTAGATTTATTTAATGCTACCCAATCTTTGGATAATGGAGAATGTGTTCCCGATTTTAACCTGGGAGCTACTGCATTGATGCCATCCAATTGTGTAAACAGGGAAGGGTGCGCCGATTGTTATGTAGATGCAAAGCAGCGGTTAAAAACTGTTAGGAAAGGAATGGCAAGAATGCGTTGCATTTATATGAACACCCGGAATTTTAAGGAAAAAGCAATGTCGTTTGGTGATAATGTAGCTGGACTACATGGTGCAATGGGCCTCACCTGGCAGGCAGAGAGAAGAAAAATTGAAAAGTCATATGTTGCTTTTGAAGCATCATATGATAGAAAATACGCCGATTTTATTGGTTCCCTGCATGAAGCCTTGCTGGCCATCAATAACTGTGAGACCCGTTTTGGCACCCGTGACTGGTACCAGAAATTCGGATTTATGTTTGAAGAAATAATGAAGGAAAAATATAAACGGACGGATTAAAAGATTTAATAATGAATAGATGTAATATGAAAATTATTTTTATTTTTTGTGCTGTACTGTCTGCACATATGCAAGCAATGAGCCAGAAAAACAATGGTTCAGGTAAAGTAAAACCCATTCATAAACCTAATCCTGATTATAAGCTAAGATGGAGTGATACTGCGGTTAATTACAGGGTTGTGTTTACCGGAAAAATAGGACAAGGCAAAGATGATGTACGAAAAGAGGATTCTGATTTAGATGTGTTTGTTATTATGAGTAATGGATTGGTGGTTACATTAAAAAATAATGGAAGCGGAACAATCACCAATTCAGGCGATCCTGAAAGAAAAGTATTTCATTTGAATATTCGTGGGGAATCGAAATATGTTACAGATTTAAATGTCATGTTGGTAGAAGTAATACATATGAACAAGGGATTCAAAACGAATCAAAATCAGAGGATTATTGATTATTGGCGGCAGCAAAATCTAACACCAGATGAATGGGATTTTGTATATATCCAGATTTCCGCAAAACTTTACAGGATAAATCCTGCTACCGGAGTTGAAACGCTGATAAGTGAAAAAGAGATCATAAATAAGCGGCCAATGAAAAAGATGACCTATGGAATATGGGCATCTTTTGAACCGCCCCGTTTTTTTAATCCTCCTCAGCAAGTAAAAGATGCAGAAGGTAGTATTGCTGCAAGAGTTCTCACAGGAAAAGATGATATGAAGAAAGATCCTGCTGAAGCAGCAATATTGGTGCAAACAGGGAGTGGAAACCTACGTTACCCGCTTGGGCGTTATGTTGGATTGCCTGCATTTAGTTTCTGGAATTATGATGGTTTTGGAAAAATGGAAGGAAAAGTAAAATGGAGAGGTGTTGGAAAGGTGGGTATAAAATACCAATACGGCGATCATGGCCTTTTGGACAGAGATGACTGGGAGGTGAAAGCTCTGTTGGTTGACTTTGTTCCTGATTTTTTACATGGGAATGGAATATTTTTTCGTAATTCTTCAAATTACATCCATAACAATAATAGTGCTTATCTGGTAAAACTAAATGGAGATGGAAGTGGTAGTGAAGTGTGGGCTCCTTTTTTATCTGGGTTACATTAATGACATTTAAAATAATCAAACGGTTCTTTACAGTCATTGCACTGGTATAGTGCTTTACAAGCGGTGCTGCCAAACTCGCTGATACGATGTGTGTGATAGGAATTACATTGAGGACATTGTACCGCTTCGGCTTCTGCAAATAATTTATCGTTGCAGGCCTGTTGTTTAGGATTGGGAGGTGCAATACCGTACTCTTTCAATTTTCTTTTTCCTTCTTCACTCATCCAGTCGGTTGTCCATGCCGGGCTAATTGAATGAATGATATTTATTTTTTTAAAACCGAGAGTAGTTAACTCTATACGAATTGCTGTTGCAATCATATCCATTGCAGGGCAACCAGTGTAAGTAGGTGTGATGGTTACTTCAAGCTCATCATTATTTAATTGAATATCTCTAACGATACCCAGATCAACAATACTCAGTACAGGTATCTCCGGATCATTTATTTCTGCCAGGTATTCGTAAAGAACTTTTTTATCAATTGCTGAATTTTTCATTTCTTTTGTTTCCCTGAAGGGAATTTAGGGTGTTACCATTTACAATTGGGATAGGTTCTTTGAATATACTGTAATTCTGTTAGCATTAAGCCAAGGTGTTCCGTATGTGTTCCGGTTTTTCCACCTGTTTGCATGAAAACATTTTCTGGTACCGGTAGTTTAGCTTGTGCAAAAACTGTTTTTATCTTACTGAACCAGTTTGTTTGTAATAAATCAAAATTAACTTCCGATGTTTTTTCATAATCAACCGGTATAAACATTTCTCCTGTATAACTCCATAGTTCATCCACCGCATGCTGTATCCTGGTATTACTTTCCACGGTGCCATCGCCAAGGC
>JBARSW010000402.1:0-6212 GCA_049644925.1 Chitinophagaceae bacterium
ACAGCGATCAATAATTTAGTACAGGGAGTATACCAGTTTGAGCTTCGTGTTACCGATAACCAGGGAGCAACAGGCAGAGACACCGTGGTAATAACAGTAAATGCAGCACCAACCAACCGACGTCCTGAAGTTAATGCCGGCGAAGACAAGAATATTACATTCCCAACAAATGCAGTGGATTTAATTGGCAGGGCTTGGGATGCAGATGGGAGTATTGTGGCTTATAAGTGGTCAAAAGTTTCGGGCCCAATACATTTCAGGATTGTAACACCTATTCAAACACAGACAATAACAAATAATCTGGAGGTAGGCATATATCAATTTGAATTAATGGTAACCGATAACCAGGGGGCTACTGCTAAAGACACGGTAGAAATAACAGTTCATAAAGCAGAAGTTACTGCCAGTTTCTATCCTAATCCTGCAACAGATTTTATTCAATTGAAGATTTATTCAAAAACACCTGTGGGGAAAGCTATTGTTAAGATATTAGATGGAAAAGGGACTTTAGCTTTAACCAAGAGCTTTGTAGTAAGCCAGCAACAATTTGTGGAAAGTATAAATGTTTCCAGATTTTCCAGTGGTGCATATTTTATTTTGCTGGATATAGATGGAATCATAACAAAATTGCCACCGCTTATTATTCAGTAGAAAGATTCTGCTTAAATAGTATTTTAAAGTGACAAGTTTCAGGCTTGTCACTTTTTTTATTGCAGAAATGCCAAAAGTATATGATCAGGTTTACATGCATAACTGGCAGGGATATCTTTCCGCTGGCTTAGCCTGACATCCGCTAAGACTTACCTATATTGTCTGTCTGATATAATCATTGAATGCCGGTTTTGTAAAGAAGAAAAAAATCCCTGTATAAAAGTATACAGGGATTTTTCAAAGTTATGTGGTCAGAAATTATTATTGCTTAACGATACGTTGTACGTCAATCTTTTGTTTGTTTTGATAGATAACCAGTTGATAAATACCGGCTGGCAATTCCTGCATGTTCATCTGCTGTGTTCCCGGCTGCAAATTCATACTCTTTATTGTTTTACCACTAAAATCCATTAACCTGATTGTAATGTCATTTGCCTGCACTGAAAGCTGTAACATATCACGAACCGGGTTTGGTGTTGCCAATACAGCTACAACTTTATCGCCGATGAATTTTACATTGCGGATTGTAGAATTATTTTTTCTGTTATCCATATCAACCTGCTGTATGCGGTAAAAATTATTTTTGCTCAATGTTGGTGTAGCATGGGTGTAGCTGTAATTCGTGGCATCTGAACTATTACCGGAAGCAGAGATAGTGGCTATTGGTGAAAACTGTCTTCCATCTGTAGAATGCTCAACTATAAATTGTGAAGTATTTAATTCCTGCAGGGTTGTCCAGTTTAATTGCACCTGTTTGTTTTTTGCCAACGCTGTAAAATTGCCCCATACAACCGGTAAAGTGATTACGAGTTTTGTTACAACTATGCTAGTTGAAGTACCCGGAATATAAGTAATGGAATAACCGAGAGGAATAACTACAGTGGCAAAATTACCCGTAAACACACCACCGGTATTATTCATAATTGTATAAGCCATTAAAGGTGTTGTAGTATTCTCTTGAACAATTAACGTAGTTCCAGATACATCCACAGTGGCAGCGTTGAAGTCAAGACGATCATGACCAGTACCAGCTCCGCTTCCATCAATAATTTCAATACGTATAGTAGGTGTTTGACCTGTCACCAAATTAGAGTTAAGAGTAAGAATGCCAGGTGAATTACCAGGAGTTATTGTTCCAGTGTTTGAAATAGTACCTGGTAAACTGAGTTCACCTATACCCTTAATGATTCCGGTATTAGTAAAAGGAACAGCCGGATTTGATTGAAGCAAGTATTGAGTGTTTTTATCTATTGTTCCATTATTAATAAATGTACTACCACCGCCTGTATTATGTAAGCCAGAGGTGCCATTTCCAATAAAGTTTTCATTTATTATTCCATTATTTGTAACCAAAGAATTTGTCAATTGAATACTACCAGCACCAGCAGCAGTACTCCAGTTTATTGTGCCATTATTTGTAATATTAGCGTTAATAACAAATTTTGTTTGATCAGTACCAGATGCTGGTGCAACATTCATAATTCCTCCTGACGAAATAGTGGTAGTTAAGCTTAGAGTACCAGCCAAAAAATCCAGTATTCCATTAACTTGGGCCGTTGCGCCAGCTGCACCATCTAGAGACCTGAAACCACGAATTAAGAGTGTTCCATTTACAATGAGATCATCCCCGGAACCGTTACCATCGCTTATTGTGAGTGGATGAGCACTCCCATCTGTATAAAGTAATTGTAGATTAGCCCCAGATGCAATTGTTAATCGACTTGCAGTAGCAGCTGCTATATCAACTGAAACAGTATGACCATTTAAAATCGTTACTAGCCCATCTGCAGAAGTAGGTGGAGTGGCAGGTGTAATCCATGTTGAGCCATCCCATCTTGCCCAAGTTGCCGTATTGCTCCAGGGGCCAGTTGCGAAAGTTTGATAATCACCTATAGTTTGTGCGATTACTGTTTGTGCGAACAGTAGGGTTATTACTAATAATTTCAGGGAAGTAAATTTGAATTTCATAATCAGGGTTTTTATTTTAATAATAGATATAACAATTTTTTTTGTTCAGTTATTTCATTCTTAAAATAATTAATAACTTTTTTCAGCAGATGAAAAAAGTGCAATTTATCTTATGGAGGATAATGGATAGGAAAACTTCAATGATGATGTATAACAAAGCTAATATAAAATATAATAAAATATTTTTTTATGGCAATTTTATTTGCAGATTAGTATGCAGCGGTTGTTTTTTGCAGCAGAATTATCCGGTAAATTGTGGAAGAAAAACGATGAACTCATAAGAGGAGGAGGATCTGACAGGCAGCAGAAGGAGTTCAATATTACCAGTTGAAGATGATTTGGTTACCATAGCTGAAGCTAAAGGGAAATACTTGTTTTTTGTATTTTTTTATCCGCTTTTCATTGCATCATACAAGAGTCGCATACTGTTTTCCCAAGTATGGCTTCTGCCAAAAGCGATTCTTTTTTGCTGAGACTCCTGGTTATTTTCCAGAATTGCTTTTTCTATTAAACCCGGGTAGTCTTCTGGCTTATCCGCCAATCCTGTAAAATCTTCAAATAGTTTCATGGCAATAGTCCGTGTAGCTACTACTGGTTTTCCCATAGCCAGGTATTCATCAATCTTTAATGGATAATTTCCATGAGTAACCGGGTTTATCTTTTGCGGATTGATGCATACATCAAAGGAGGCCACATAATCCGGTAACTGAAGTAAGGGCTTTCTACCCAAAAAGTGGACATTGGAAATTTTGTGTAACTCACTTTTTTCAAAAAAATCATCTTCAGGGCCTACCAATACAACATTCCAGGCTGGATTTGCAAGGGCAATGGTTTCAACTATTTTTACATCAAGCCGGGCTGAATCCAATGCACCCACATACCCGATAATTGGAGATGAAAACGGGGTGATATCTTCCGGCTTAGTCCGGGGTTTATCGTTATCAAATAGTTCTGTATTGCAACCTTGCCCGATATAATGTGAGTTTTTATTGAAACCGGAGCAATAGTCGGTATAAAAAGTTGAGTTAGCTACTACAAGATCAGCTTTTTTAATGAGTTCAGGTTCCAGCACCTGTGAATGCGGTTTATAAAAATCATATCCTTGTAAAAAGTCCCGGCAATAATAAATGTATTGTGCAGGCGACAGGAGTTCTTTTAAATGGAAGCCATTGTAAATATTGTTATCATTAAAAAGAATAATGTCCTTAAAATTCATTGTCTGTATAGCGTCCTTAATATCTTTAGCAAACCGTCGGCTATTTATATAGTTAAGTGGTTTGAAAATACCGGTGAAGGGGACCCAGTTAATGGACTCCAGAAGCGATGCAGGATAATACTCCCACATATTATCATTGATTTTTTTGATCTTACCGGTCTTCTTTTTTATAATTTCACAATGCTGACGGACACCCATACTTTTATTCCCCGATAAATATGTTTTTCGGGTTAGTGGTGAATTAATATAGAGTACCCTGTTATGCTTTGAAAATTGTGTTGCAATGTTTTTGCAATTACTTCCTAATTCATAATACCATGGCTGAATGCTTACAATAACAATATCTTTTCCTTTTATTACCGTGCCTTGTATCCCGCCAGATTGCAGTTCAATCTCCATAAGCCTTTTATAAGTAATTATTAAATACTGTAAAATAAATTATTACCTGAATGGTTTCATAAAGCTATAATTTGCTAATGCAAGCATTGGCTTATCTCCGGAGCTGTCTCCATAAGCATAAATCTCCTTAAATTCAGCCAGGTTATATACTTCTTTTATTCTTCTCACTTTTTCCTGTCCATGGCAATTTATTCCGCTGATTTTTCCGGTAATGAGGTTATTGCTGACTTCAAGCTGTGTAGCTATTATACTTATGGCAATTTCTTGAGCCCATTTTGTAATCCAATTTTCGGGTGATGCTGAAACAATAACAATAAGAATTCCTTTTTGCTTTAGTTTTTCAAATTCTTCATACGCTTTTGGCCGTATCAATCCTGGTAATATTTCTTTTATGAACTGATCGCATTTTTCCTGGAAAACAGAAGTGGGCATATTGCCAAAGAAAAAGTGCATTATTTTTTCCTTCGCTTTTTGATTTGAAATCAATTTCAATTTATAGGCTACCAGGTAATGGCTGTTCAAAAAAAAGCCTTTTAGAAAACGGAATTTTCCTTTACTGAATTTAATAAACTCCAGTAAGGTGTCTTTTGTTGTGATGGTTCCATCAAAATCAAAGAAAGCAATTCCATTCTTCATCAGTTAAAGAGTGTTAAGTCTTTCAAATAAATAATAGAAACATAGCTGGCAATCCAAAGAAGTAAAATGACTTGTATAAACCGGTCTTTATATAGTATTTTGGTAGGAGAACCTGAATCTGATGAAATATAAATGATTTGTAAGTACCGCATAATTCCTGCTATCACAAAAAGGCAGGTATAGTAAAGGCGATGAGTGCCTAACCTGGCAATAGTTTCCGGTGCCATAGTATACATAAAATATGCTATAATTATTACGGAACAAACCAATGCAAGGAGGATGTTAAGCAATTCCAGGTTGTACCCTTTAATTGATTTTCGCATTTCTTTTCCTGAATTAATCTTATGTAAAACATCGTCTCTTCTTTTTCCTAAAGCCATAAAAAGGGCTAAAAGAAAAACCATAATTACTATCCATTCAGACAATGTTATTCTGCCAATCACAGATCCGGCCTTAATTCGTAAAATAAAACCTATGGACAATAGCAAGATATCAAGGATGGGGATAGTTTTTAAGCCAAATGAGTAGCCTATATTAATCAAAAGGTAAATGCCCAGTACAAACATGAATTTATCTCTGATCCACCAGGCAATTGCAAAGCCGGTTATTAATAACAAAAAAGCAATTATCAATGCTGCAGTTTTGGATACTGCCCCACTGGCTAAAGGCCTCTTGCTTTTAACAGGGTGCTTACGGTCATCGTCAATATCCCTGTAATCATTTAATATATAAATGCTGCTTGCAACTAATGAGAAAGCTAAAAATCCCCATGAGATTTCAATTATTTTGCCCAAATTAGAAATTTCGCCGGCAAAAAATAAAGGGATAAAAAGAAATAAATTTTTTGCCCAATCTTTTGGTCGTAATAACCTGATATACTTCATGCCTGCTAAAATTGATTATCTAAATGTACAAGTTTAAAAACATACATGAAAGTTTTTAAATCTACCCTTAATTCTTATGAGTAAGATTAGTTTTTTAATGAAGCTTTGGTGAACCAAAATGTGCTGAAAGCGATTTCATGCAAGACATTATGAAAGCGAAAATTCATTCTAACTAATTTAAGCTTTGTAGGATTTTAATGACGTACCCGTAGGTCCCAAAAATTGTATTGTTACCCTGCGGATCTTGAACCTCAAAATAAAAATACTGATAATCTAAACTGTTCCTTATTGAGCATTTTTTTCCTATGGTGTTTAATTTGCGCAGATATTTCACAAATTCTGCAAAAAGGGTAGCATTCCCCTAAACATAAAAGTGTGATGGAAATGTATGAAAAGTGCAAGAAGTTAATAAAAAGGCGAAAAATGGAATAAAATAATCACTGAAATAATCTGGGGTA
>JBARSW010000403.1:0-18201 GCA_049644925.1 Chitinophagaceae bacterium
AAACTGAACCGGAACTGGCAGAAACTTTGCATACTTGTTCAGTATATCGTTGATGCGGTGTTCTTCAAGGAACTCAGTAGAATCTTCATTGATATATAGGATCACATCGGTTCCTCTTTCGGTGCGGCTGCCTTCGGTAATTTCAAAAGAAGTGCTGCCATCGCAGGTCCAGCGGGCTGGCTCGGCGCCTTCCTGATAGGATAAGGTCTGGATTTCCACTTTATCGGCCACCATAAATGCAGAATAGAAGCCCAACCCAAACCGGCCGATGATCTCGTTGGAATCTTTGGCCTCTTTGAATTTCTCCATAAATTCAGTAGCACCCGAAAAAGCCACCTGGTTGATATATTTTTTTATTTCTTCAGCAGTCATACCGAGTCCGCTATCCGAAATCGTTAATGTTTTGGCAGTGGAATCTATGGCTACTTTTATTTTCAGGTCGCCTAGTTCTTTATTATAATGTCCCAGCGAACTCAATCTTTTGATTTTCTGAGTGGCATCTACGGCATTGCTTACCTGCTCCCTTAAAAAGATCTCATGATCGGAGTATAAAAATTTCTTGATGATGGGGAAAATATTCTCGGTATTAATGGAGATTGTCCCTTTTTCCTGTACCATAAAATTGTATTGTATTTATATAATATTAAGCTAGTCGCCTTATAACAATACCCGTTCCAAAGCCATAAGAATTGCCAGATTGACAGCGGTTATAACAGCTAGACATTAAAAGTAACTCTATGGGAAATGTCAGGCTGAGTTAATCGAAGCCGTTAAATCACCCTTCGATTAACTCAGGGCGACAATACGTTATTAATGTAAATGATATTATTTTTTGTGTCATTATTGGAATAAAACAAAAAAATCACCTGGAAACCGGTGATTTTTAAAAATTCATAATACGAATCATCAGATCATTACTGTGTCCATTAAATGGATCACTCCGTTTGAGATGCGGGCTTCACGGGGTGAAATGCTGATATCCCCAACAAGTACTGAGTTGTTTTTAATATGTATCAGTAATTCTTTCCCGTTTACAGTTGTCAGTTTATCTCCATCTTTAAGATCCTGGTACACAATTTTTCCACTTACTATATGATTATTCATCAGGTCAGCCAGTTTTGCCCGGTTATGCGGTTCCAGTAAATTCTCCATGGTACCATGTACCAGTTTTTCAAAAGCAAGATCGCTGGGTGCAAAAAAAGTAAAAGGACCGGTGCTGCTTAGTAGCTGATCAAGGTCAGAAGCATGAATTCCTTTTTTTAAAGTTTTCATGTTCTTGTCCGTGTTCACTACTTGTGTAATATTTGACATAAGATTTGTTTTAATTGCCTGCAATATTGCCGGCAACTTTGTGGAAGGTAGTCTTTAAAGGGCAGCGTTGCCTTTATTGTTTCAGGAGGCTTGTTTTGGCTCCAGGAATTCGTTGGAATAAATCTTGAAAAGCAAAATGATATAATTCACCAGCAGGGGCCCGAAAATAAGACCGATAAAGCCAAATAAACCCAATCCGGCAATTACGCCAAGTACAGTAACCATCGGGTGAATATTGCCCCATTTTTTAAGAAGGGAAATACGGGCTATATAATCCACATTGCCAGTTACTGCAATACTGTAAATAGCAAGCCCAACAGCGTTCATTGTATTGCCGCTGGCATACATATAAATTACCAACGGCACCCAGATGATCATAGTGCCCACTACCGGAAAGAAAGCAAAAACACCCGTAAAAAAACCCCAGAGTACAAACTCGTCTACTCTAAAAATGACATAACCAAGGGTAGCGGTCAACCCTTGTATAATTGAAATCATAGGAATTCCTAATGCACTGGCCCGAACCAGTTTTTTGGTTTCTTTGGCCAACAGGTCAATATTTGTTTGTTTCAGCGGGAGAATACTTCCCAGGTAGGATTCCATTTCTTTAGCATGCACCAGCATATAATACAAAACAAAAAGAAGAATGATCAGGTTGGTAATCAGGTTAATAGTATCATTCAGTAGGGATGGTATAAATGCTGCAATTTTTTGTTGAAAATTGGCCAGGGTTTCGTCTGAGATAATGGAAAAACCGGTTTTCTTTTGAACATCTATAATAGCGTCTTTTGCCTGATTTAAAGAGGAAGCAGGATTATCAAAGAAAGGTGCCACCTTTTGTTCTAGCAGCGTTATTGTAAAATAAACCAGTAACCCCATTAGTAGCATAAAGCCAAGCATAAATAAACCAGCGGTCCATCCTTTTCTCCATTTGCGATAATATACAAGCTGAAAATAGCTGGCCCGGCTGAGGATGTACAGGGTGAGAGCACCTAATAATCCGGGGAGAAACACATACAGTTCTTTTATTACCAGGTAAACCATCAGGAGCAATAACATCAATATCATCACCTGTTTGATCTGATCGTTGAATCGGGGAGTTGATTGCATAAAAAAGGTTGATATGTGGATTATTATGTATTGCTACTTCTCTGCTTAAAGGTAGACAGATCATATGACTATTAAAATGATATTTGTTACAACATGCCTGTTATTTAAAATTGATCAGCAGCTGCTTAACTTGCAGACCAAAACAGCATGCTTGTATATCAACATCCATACACATCAAACCGCTGCGGCCCATGAGTGGACCATTCAAAACCTGTATAAAAATTTTCAACTCATTACCGAACCAGGCCGTTATTCCATTGGCTTGCATCCCTGGTATATTGATGAAAATTGGCTGGCACAAATGGATGAATTAAAAGAATGGTGTAAACATTCTAATATAATTGCCATTGGCGAATGTGGTTTGGATAAAATTTGCAAAACAGATTTCTTTTTGCAACTGGAAGTGTTTGGAGCCAAGGTACAGTTAGCTAATACAATTAATAAGCCACTCATCATTCATTGCGTAAGGGCATGGGAAGAAGTTTTTCAGTTACTGGAACAACAAAAAAA
This sequence comes from Chitinophagaceae bacterium, assembly GCA_049644925.1. Classification (GTDB taxonomy): domain Bacteria; phylum Bacteroidota; class Bacteroidia; order Chitinophagales; family Chitinophagaceae; genus JJ008. The sequence goes on from JBARSW010000403.1 coordinate 2,932, forward strand.
CAAGGTGCCGGTTATTTTTCATGGCTTTAATAAAAACCTGCTATTGGCGCAAAAGATTATTTCACGGGGATATTACCTGTCGTTTGGTAAATCATTACAAAAAGATGTTGTGAAAAGGGTGCTGACTTCATTACCCATAAATAAAATTTTCCTGGAAACAGATGATAAAGCTATCAGTATTCTGAAAATATATGAAATGGCGGCTCAGGCTTTTTCAGTTGATGTTAATTCACTTGTTTTGCAAATGGAAAAAAATGCAGCGATTGTTTTTGGAGCTGCCGCTATTCAATTATGACAAAAGATTTATCCTGGCTCTCAAGAACCAATTTACTGATAGGAGAAAAAGCATTACGGCAACTTACCCGGTCTCATGTAATGGTCGTCGGCTTGGGCGGCGTCGGTTCTTATGCGGCTGAGTTTATTGCCCGCAGTGGAGTTGGAAAAATGACGATTATTGATGGAGATGTGGTAGATCCAACCAACCGCAACAGGCAATTACCTGCTCTGGCTACCAATCATGGTGAGTCAAAAGCCATGATTATGGCGGAAAGATTAAAAGCTATTAATCCTGAGGTGCAGTTGACCGTAATAAATGAATTCATCAACCCGGAGATGGTAAAAGAACAACTTGCCCATCAACCTGATTATATCATTGATGCTATTGACAGCATCACACCAAAAGCTACGTTTATCCGGCTGGCATATGAAAGCGGACTGCCTCTTGTAAGCAGTATGGGTGCCGGGGCAAAGTTGGATCCCACACAATTAAAAGTGGTAGATATTTCTAAAACGATTAATTGCCCGTTTGCACAACAAGTAAGAAAAAAATTGAAAGAATATAAAATCTACAAAGGAGTTAAAGTGGTTTTTTCTACAGAAGAACCAATAAAAGAAAGCCTGATGATGACCGATGGAAAGAATTTTAAGAAATCAGCCTATGGAACCATTTCTTATCTGCCGGCAGTTTTCGGTGCGGTGGCTGCATCGGTGGTAATAAGAAGTCTGATTAAGAGGTGAAGAATTATTTTTACCGATTTTTCTTTTGCAGAAATCTTACTAATAGTTTTTATGATGCAATTTGTTCCACAATATCTTCCATATACACAGACAAATGACTTTCATCAAAAATGCATTCACCATTTTTAATCAGCAGCACTTGTGGAGATTCATGATATACATGGAACTGTTCAGCTACCCTATTGGAAAGTGAACGAAAGGCAATCAAATCCAGGTAATGAAAATCAATCATTGGCGGGATGGATGATTTTTCCAGTCTTGTTTTTATGGTACTGCTTACAGAGCAGCGGGTAGAATGTTTGAAAATCAGCTGTGGTTTTGTAAAAGATTTTTCTACCAGCATTTTTAATTCTTCTTCAGTTTTCAGGGTAATCCATTGCATGCAGCAAAATTATTGCTTGCCGGGCATATTTGAATATGATTATGAGAAAACATTATCACTGATCCGAAAAAAACTTTTAAAAAAATTATTTAGCATTAATATTAATGTAATACCGGGTAATTCTCTTGTTTACTGAATATGAGTTTTGTCAGCATAGTGGCCAAAATCAGTAGAAAACGGTAGTTTGTTTTGACTTTAATTCTTAAATTGATTGAGTATAATCATATTTTTAGTCTGAAGAAAAAGCAAACTTGCAAATAGAGTTTTATTTCAAACTGTTAGATTGCTTGCTGGTTTCCACCTTGAAAAAACCCTTTCGGGAAAGGAAATGATGAAAATAAAATCAATAGTACAACGTATATCTCTTATACAAGTAAACCCCTTTTTATATGGCTGACAACAAGAAAATCTTTGTGGTAAAAGCAAATGAGTTTGTTTTTTCCTTCAACCAGGAACAGCTTGATAAAGCAGACCTGGTTAAAAAATCTCCTACAGAATTTAACCTGATTAAAGACCACCGGTCTGTTAATGCTAAACTGGTAGAGACAGACATAACCGGCAAGCTGCTGAAAATTGAAGTAGAAGGAGAAATTTATGAAATAGTGGTAAAAGATGAGCTGGATCAGATGCTTGATAAAATGGGATTCAGTAATGTATCCAGTAAACATATAAAAGAAATTAAAGCCCCTATGCCGGGTCTTGTATTAAGTATTGCTGTAACCGAAGGCCAGGAAGTGAAGGAAGGAGATAAAATTCTGATACTGGAAGCTATGAAAATGGAGAACAGTATTATGATACATGCCAACGCAAAAATTAAACGCATTGCTGTAAAACCAGGCCAGGCGGTTGATAAAGGACAAATACTGGTAGAACTTGATTAATTTATTGAATTAAAATTCTAACGATGAAAAAAATATTGGTTGCTAACCGGGGTGAAATAGCTTTAAGGATAATGCGTACCATTCGGAAAATGGGGATAAAATCGGTAGCTGTTTATTCCGAAGCCGATCGCCAGTCACCACATGTTTTGTTTGCTGATGAAGCAGTTTGTATCGGGCCTGCACCTTCCAGTCAGTCTTATCTGAATGGCGATAAGATAATTGCCGTTAGTAAAGAATTGGGAGTAGATGGCATTCATCCGGGTTACGGATTCCTTAGTGAGAATGCAGAGTTTGCACAAAAAGTAACAGATGCCGGTATAGAATTTATTGGCCCCACACCGGAAGCAATGAGGGTAATGGGTTCAAAACTTGCAGCAAAAGAAAGTGTGAAAAAATACAATATTCCTATGGTACCGGGTATTGACAGGGCGATCGAAGATGTAAGCCTGGCTATTGAAGTAGCTGATAAAATTGGATACCCGGTATTGATAAAAGCATCCGCCGGCGGCGGAGGTAAAGGCATGCGGATTGTAGAAAAGGCCGAAGAAATGAAGGAACAGATGGAAAGAGCTATCAGCGAAGCAAAATCATCATTTGGTGATGGTTCTGTATTTATTGAAAAATATGTCAGTTCACCGCGGCATATTGAAGTGCAGGTGGTTGCTGACAAGCATGGCAATATTATTCATGGTCTTGAGAGAGAGTGCAGCATACAACGCCGCCACCAAAAAGTGATAGAAGAAACGCCATCGGCAATAGTAACCCAGGAAATGCGTGACAAAATTGGAGAAGCCGCAATATTAGTTGCCCGGTCCTGTAACTATGTAAGCACAGGTACAGTAGAGTTTTTGGTGGATGATAAACTGAATTTCTATTTCCTGGAAATGAATACCCGGTTACAAGTGGAGCATCCGGTTTCTGAAATGATAATAGGATTTGATCTGGTAGAACAACAAATAAGAATAGCAAGAGGTGAAATACTGGGCATTTCGCAGGATGATATCAAACCTAACGGTCATGCCATTGAGCTTAGGGTGTATGCCGAAGACCCTTTGAATAATTTTCTGCCTTCTATCGGTACATTAACAAAATACGAGAAACCCGTTGGAGAGGGAATAAGGGTGGATGATGGTTATGAAGAAGGAATGACCATACCCATTTATTACGACCCGATGATTGCTAAATTGGTTGTTCATGGTAAAACAAGAACCGAAGCCATACAGAAAATGCTTCAGGCAATCAAAGATTATAAAATTGAAGGCGTTGCCACTACTTTGCCATTTGGCACTTTTGTATTTGAACATGATGCATTCTTCTCCGGGAAGTTTGACACCCATTTTGTAAAAAATTATTATACCCCGGAAAAAATAAAAGATAAACAAAAAGCCAATGCAGAAATTGCTTCACTGATTGCATTGAAATTCTGGATGGAACGTAAGAAAATGCTTGGACAGGTAGAACATAAATCCACCAGTTGGAAACGCCGGTTGTCAAATTAATTTGTTGCAGGAAGAATTGCATAATTAAAAAATTAAAAAGATGAAATCAAAAGTTGAAATATTAAGAGAAAAAATTGAAGAGGGTAAACTCGGTGGTGGTGTAAAGAGAATTGCTGCACAGCATAAAAAAAGTAAACTAACGGCAAGAGAAAGAGTGGAACTATTGCTTGACCCTGGTTCTTTTGAAGAAATAGGGGCATTAGTAACACACCGTACAAAAGACTTTGGAATGGAAGACCAGAAATATTATGGTGATGGTGTTATAACCGGGTATGGAACTATTAATGGAAGGCTCGTATATGTATTTGCCCAGGACTTTACTGTATTTGGTGGTGCACTTTCTGAAACACATGCCGAAAAAATATGCCGCATAATGGATATGGCTATGAAAGCCGGAGCTCCGGTAGTTGGCCTCAACGATTCAGGTGGTGCCCGCATACAGGAAGGGGTACGTTCGTTAGGCGGATATGCAGATATTTTTTACCGGAATGTACAATCATCCGGTGTTATTCCACAAATTTCCGCCATCATGGGGCCATGTGCCGGTGGTGCGGTTTATTCTCCGGCAATGACGGACTTTACCATCATGGTGGAAAATACCAGTTACATGTTTGTGACAGGGCCTAATGTGGTAAAAACAGTAACAAATGAAGAAGTTACCTCTGAAGAACTGGGAGGAGCCTCTACACATTCTACTAAATCCGGAGTTACACATCTTACTGCTATTAATGATATGGATTGCATTAACCAGGTAAAAAAATTACTGAGTTACATGCCGCAGAACTGTGAAGACGTATTACCTAAACTACCTTATACATTAGGTGATGAGACCAGGCAAATTTTGGAAACACTGGTTCCTTCAAATGCTAACCAACCTTACGATATACGAACAGTGATAGATGGTATATGTGATTTGGATACTTTCTTCGAAATACATAAAGATTATGCAGAAAACATTGTTGTTGGTTTTGCCCGTTTAGCCGGCAGAAGTATTGGTATTGTTGCCAACCAGCCACAAAGTTTAGCCGGTGTGCTGGATATCGACAGTTCAAAAAAAGGGGCAAGATTTACCCGGTTCTGCGATTGTTTTAATATTCCATTACTGGTGCTGGTAGATGTACCGGGTTTTCTGCCGGGAACTGACCAGGAATGGAATGGCATTATTACCAATGGTGCCAAATTATTGTATGCATTAAGTGAAGCCACCGTACCACGTTGTACCGTTATTACAAGAAAAGCCTATGGCGGTGCTTACGATGTAATGAACTCCAAACATATTGGTGCTGATATGAACTATGCCTGGCCATCTGCAGAGATTGCAGTAATGGGTGCCAAAGGTGCCAGTGAAATTATTTTCAAAAATGAAATAGCCGCAGCAGAAGATCCTGCCAAAAAATTGCTGGAAAAAGAAGCTGAATATGCGGAGATGTTTGCCAATCCATATACCGCTGCCGAAAGGGGATTTATTGATGAAGTGATAGAGCCAAGGGAAACAAGGAAAAAACTAATAAAAGCATTTGCCATGCTGGAAAATAAAGTTTCAAAAAGACAAAGGAAGAAGCATGGTAATATACCGCTTTAGGAAATAAGTAGATGATTGAGAACAGCCTGTAATGAAAGTTACAGGCTGTTCCGTTTAAGACTGTTTGATATAATATTATACCGTTTGTATTTAGTCCATCCATCCCGGAGTTTCCCCAATTTTTTTCCGTCCGTTGTCCCCTCTTATACCGCTTTTCCGGCCATGTCTCCATGCCGGGTTTTGTGTGTAGGCTATGGGACATTGGTCGTTGTGCAAAGCATGCTTCTACATACCAGCGTTATGTAACAAAAGCAGTTTGTTCTCCTTAGCAGTCCGGAGTCCACAGCACAAAGGGCTGGGCTGTGAGACTCCGGAAAAAAAAATTTTATATCCGCCAACTCACAATGCCATCTGACACTCGCCTGTGAAGAAACTCTCCGTATAGAGAAGACGGCGAGTGCCACAGCCCCAGCTCACAAGGCCATCTGACACTCGCCTGTGAAGAAACAAAAGAGCTGACCTTTAAAAAAGTCAGCTCTTTTTAATTCTATATCAATTGTCAATCTTAATCTGCTTCTTTTGTAATCCGCATTTTATAGAAAGAACGCCATACAAATACCAAAGCAACAGCCAAAAATGCCAAACCTGCATAAGGGGCAAAATCTCTGAATGATTCAGATATAGCAATCTCCATGGCTAATAAACCGAATAAAGTAGTAAACTTGATAATCGGGTTCAGGGCAACTGAAGAAGTATCTTTAAATGGATCTCCCACTGTATCACCTACAACAGTAGCATCATGGAGAGGAGTTCCTTTCATTTTTAATTCTACTTCCACCACTTTTTTGGCATTATCCCATGCACCACCGGCATTCGCCATAAAGATTGCCTGGAATAAACCAAACACTGCAATAGCAACCAGGTAACTTACAAATAAAGCAACTGCATTATTTCCACCGATACTGGATGGGGATGATAAACAGGCAAAGGCTAATGCAAAAAAGAAAATGGCAACAAAAATATTGAACATACCCTTTTGGGCATATTGTGTACATATTTTCACCACTTCTGTAGATGCTTTTTCATCAGCTTTTTTAGGAGCATTCGGGTCTAAGTTTATATGTCGCTTAATATATTCAACTGCCCGGTAAGCACCTGTGGTAACTGCTTGTGTGGAAGCACCGGTAAACCAGTATACAACAGCGCCACCCAGCATAAAGCCTAAAATAGTATAAGGGTTCAACAGGTTCAGAATATCTTCCGGCCTTACACCCAGTGTTTTTTGAATCATCAATATCAGTGAGAAAATCATGGTGGTAGCACCCACAACAGCTGTACCTATTAATACAGGTTTTGCTGTAGCTTTAAAAGTATTACCGGCACCATCGTTTGCTTCCAGGTAATATTTACCTTTTTCCCAATCTGGTTTAAAACCAAAATCCCTTTGAATTTCAGCATCAATATCAGGAACTTCTTCAATTAATGATAATTCGTAAACAGATTGTGCATTATCGGTTACTGGTCCGTAACTATCTACCGCTATGGTAACAGGACCCATGCCCAACAAACCAAAAGCAACTAATCCAAAGGCAAAAATGGATGGGTAGATCATAATTTCACCCAAACCGAATGTACTGGCAAAATAGGCAATAAACATCAGTACAAAGAATACCATGCCTTTCCAGAATGCGCTGAAGTTACCCGCTACAAAGCCGGATAAAATAATCAGTGAAGCACCGCCCTCTTTACCTGCATTAACTATTTCTTTAACGTGGGCAGATTTTGTTGAAGTGAATATTTTGGTGAATTCAGGAATTACAGCACCACCTAATGTTCCGCAACTGATGATAGTAGAAAGTATCCACCACATATCAGTATTTCCGTTTAAATCAGGAATAAGAAGATAGCTGGCAACAAAAGTTACAATGATTGAAAGGAGAGAAGTAATCCAGACAAGATTAGTTAAAGGCTGTTCAAAATCCAGGTCCTCTTTATTACCATATTTTGCCTGGCTGATAAAACCGTTTATCCAGAAAGCCACCACGGAGGTGATAATCATTAAAATGCGCATTACAAATATCCAAACTAAAAGTTGCACTTGTAAAATAGAAGTAAGCAATTCATCCATTCCTAAAGCAACACCACCTACCGCAAGCAGGATAAATGAAATCAATGCAACTCCTGTTACACCATAAGTTTCAAAACCATCGGCTGTCGGGCCCACACTATCACCGGCGTTGTCACCGGTACAATCTGCAATAACACCAGGGTTTCTTGGATCATCTTCACCAATTTTAAATACCACTTTCATCAGGTCCGATCCGATATCTGCAATTTTAGTAAAGATTCCACCAGCAATACGTAATGCAGAAGCACCTAATGATTCACCAATGGCAAAACCAATAAAACAAGCACCGGCCAGTTTGCCGGGCATGAATAATAATATTACCAGCATTAAAATCAATTCTACACAAATCAGCATAACGCCAATACTCATTCCTGCATTTAAAGGGATAGTTAACAGGTTCAGTGGTTTGCGCTTAAGAGCTGCAAAAGCCATTCTTGAGTTTGCCAGTGTATTCATTCTTATTCCGAAAGCAGCTACTGCATAAGATCCCAGTATTCCAATAATTGTCCAGGATAAAATCAATAATACTCCTCCAGTTCCAAATAAAGAATTGCCTTCATGGTCTTTTGCCAGGAAGCCAAAATAACCAGCCACCGCTGCACCAATAAATAAAAACAGGATAGCTAAGAATTTTCCTTGTTGCTTCAGGTAAGCAGAACAGGTTTTGTAAATAACGGCGGAAATATCAAGCATGGATTGGTGCGAAGGCAATTTTTTTACCCTGATATACTGGTATAGTCCAAATACCAATCCAAGAATAGTAACTAAAAATCCCCAATACAATTTTGTTTCATTTTTAATTGCTTCAGGGATTTTTAAATCTGCCTCGCCGGCAAAAACTAAAACGGGCAAGAGCATTGTTGTTAAGATGGCACTAAGCTTTTTCATTTAAGTGAGTTTAACAATGATAAGAAATGAGGAGTGTTTCAAAAATTAAAATACTAAAAATCAATCAGTTTGCAAAGTTATCTGGTTATGGACAGGCAGAATGATGAACTTTGGTAATCTTAATCATGTGTCGGGCTGATTTTCTGCAACCTCTTACTCGGGAGAATTAAGTAAAACAAGCCCTTCGGCAATGCCAGTTAAAATAATTGAAGGATTTTTAGCGGAGAAATGTACCGGGCAGTTAGATGGCGGTACAATTCATCAGTTGCTACAAAGAGATTATATAAAACAGGAGACGTGAATATATTTCCTGCAATCAGATAAGAGACCTGCTGCCACCTCCAAGGAAGCAAAGGCCAACCAGTAAGGAGGGTAATCCAAACGCTAGCGCCATTTGTAAATCTCCATAACTCAGAAAGTAAATTACCATTAAGGCTGCGCCTGCCATAAGTAAACGGCCCCCGGTCTCCGGCCTAAACCAGGCAATGGCAAAACCCGCTAAAGTAAACATGGCAAAAGGAAGGAATTGTAATAAATCTTTGCCCTGCTCTTTAAATAATTCTGGTAACCCTTCACCAATCAGAAAAATCAGGAAAAAGGCAGTAATTATCAAACCTGTTATCCGGCCTGTCCAAATCAATAATTTGTGTTGTTGCATAATCAAAACAATTAATTGGTTGACATATTTTTTGCCTTTTGTAAGTTACTATTATCCATTGCCCGGAATTTATGATAGCGGTCATTAACAGGAATGATAGCTGTCACAGTCAGCCAGGAAGTGATTTATAAAATTATCATGCAGAAAAATGTTTGATTATTACTTGGTGTTAAAAAATGCTGACTTACAAAGGCTGCAACTTTTTATTTCAGGCAATATCCTCTTGGTAATTTACCATCTTTTAGATAGCTTTCTATTTTATAAGCTAACACTTTCAGTATGAGAACAAGGTCATTCTTTCTTTATTTTATAACAGGCGTTGTCTTGTTGATTATTTCAAAACATGGTTACGGTCAGCCTGAAAAAGCAGAAGCGGGTATCAATACAATCATGAAGGAAACAAAAGTGGTTGGTCTTTCAGTAGCTGTTGTAAAAAATAATAAAATTATTTACACCCATTCTTTCGGACTGAAAAACAGGGAGAATAATACACCGCTAACGGATGATTGCCTCTTCAGGATAGCTTCCATTTCCAAATCTTTTTCAGCTACTTCAATTATGCAACTGGTGGAGGCAAAAAAAATATCTCTGGATGATGATATCAGCAACCTTATTGGTTTCAAAGTAAGGAATCCGAAATATCCTGAAACAATAATCACTTTACGGATGGTATTATCTCACCGCTCATCAATTAATGACAGCCAGGGATATTTTACATTGGATGCCATCAATCCGGATAAAAATACAAATTGGGCAAAATGCTATAATGAATATGAGCCTGGAACAGGGTATATGTACTGCAACCTGAATTACAATATGACAGGAGCTATTATCGAAAAAATTTCAGGCGAACGATTCGATCTATATATTAAACATCATATTCTCGATCCGCTTCAGTTATATGGTGGTTATAATGTGGATGAACTGGACAAAACCCGGTTTGCTTCTATTTATGAGTACAATGGAGATTCTGCACGGTTTTATGCATCGCCAGATGCCTATAAAAGCAGAAGTTCAGAAATAGAAAATTATATACTGGGATACAGCACACCCATTTTTTCACCTACCGGCGGTATGAAGATATCCGCCACTGATCTTGCTCTATACATGATAATGCATATGAAGATGGGTCGTTACAAAGGCAAAAGAATTATATCAAAGAAGAGTGCTTACCAGATGCAAACAAAACTTTCTGACAAAGAAGGATATGGGCTGGCCATTATGACAACAGAGAAACTGATTGCTGGCAAAACCCTGAAAGGACATACCGGTTCTGCTTATGGGTTATACAGTGCTATGTTTTTTCAACCGGAAGAAAAATTTGGTATCGTTGTAATCAGCAATGGCTGCCATCCCGGATACGCTGACGGGTTTAATACCGTAATACGAAAAACGGTGTCTTGCTTGTATGAAAGTTTTATTCAAAAAAAATGACAGTATTGCCGGTACAAAAAATTGAACAACCTGAAATAATCAGGGATTATCTTTTTTACCCCGGTAGGGAAAATGTTCAGCAAACCCCAAACCTTTTACAATTTTTCCATTCGCCGTTTTTTTAATAACCGTACAGGCTCCCTCCCAATAAGAAGGTAGAAAATCCAGTTTTTTAGAAATTGCTAATTCCTGGTTATTGGTCCGGGCTTTCACTATAAAAGTATCCCGCTGATCCGGAAGTATGATTTCCCATTCAGTAGTGTACAGATGCGATGTTTGCTGATTATGCCACCAGTTCTTCCTGGAAATATTTATTGGTTTCCGGGAAAAGAAGGTGTTTTGATCATCATGAATATTCGAATACTGTCGCAGCATTCTGTTTTTTTTATCACGGAAAGAAAATAAATTATAATCTGTGCCATCTTCCATCTGGAAAGAGAACCAATCCCATTTTTTACTGATGACATGAAAGTTTCCCCATTGGTGATCCATCCAGGAAATCCCTGAAACTGCAAAAGATTGGTCTTCCATTATAACCGTACCGGATGTCTTTAATCTTGTAAGCGAGTAGTAAAAAGACTTTCCACCTTCCATTTTTATCTGTCCATTACCATTGATCAGCAAAGGTGGCTTTTCCAGTTTTAACAAGAGGTTTAGTGAAGTGTTTTTCAGCCTGGCTTTTATCCTGAATTCAAACTGACTGAGCTGTTCAATGATTTGCTCTTTGCCGTAAGAGATATCGGCAGATTGCTTACTTAGTTTTACTTCCGGAAAAGTATAGAATTTTCTTGCATAGTTGAAGACATTATTATTTTCATCAGTAAAACTGATATGCGCAAAATAAAGCAATGGGCTCCGCCGGAATAAGCAGAAAGCATAACTATAATTTTCACCCGAAGGTCCGTTCAGGTGTCCATTAAAATACCACCATTCTGTAAGTGTATTTGGATGGCTGCCATGATCCCTGGAAAAATCAATTGACGAAGCAGAATCAATCCGGGATGATGTTTTAGAAGGAGGGTTTTTAAATTTTAATTGAGATGGTGTAAAAACATTTTCAGGATTTTGTAAAGTGTACTGCTCCTGTTTACTTGTTTTTTGAAGGAAACAAGAACAAAATATGCAGGTTGAAGCCAATGACAGTATGATAAAATACTTGTTCAGTATGTTATACTCAAATGTTTTTGAAAATTACAAAATAATCGTTGGAAGTCAATTTAATAATTGATATTAATAAGGTAGCAAATGCAAGCTGGGAATAAGTTACTGGAAGATTGAATCCCTGCCGGGTATTGTCCATTAAAAAAATAAATAGCCAACTTTTGCAAGGCAATGATCAATTCCTTAAATAAATACTTTTTTCCTGACTGAAAGAACTAAACTTGACAAGAAAGATATAAGGAGAATATGCTTAATTATGCCCATCCCATCCTATCTGCCATTCCCCTTTATTTCCATATCGCCATCGGCCGGTGAATGATTTGCCATCAACAGAAAGAGTGAACTCAAATTCCCCGGCATCTTTCGGCGGCAGGTAAGTGGGTGCTTCGGACCATGTGCCGGTTAATTTATTACCGGTGATCGTTCCTTTTACTTTTCCATTATCATGTCCATAAGTACCCGTGATGTTGTTGCCACTTTGCGTAATAATCATCGGCCCCCATTTTGTTTGCCAGGTTCCCCGCCAGATTACTGGTTCTAATTTGTTTTTAACAGGAGGTTCTGTTGGATTGATCCCAATTTTAACTGGATCACTGACTACACCTTTTTGATCCACCATCACCTCTTTGCCCACAGGTATCAGTAATGGATGGTTTTTTTTACGCAGCACTTCCGGGGAACCTTCCAGGTTCCTTATCCGGTATGTACCATTAGCATAAAACATAATTTCGAGTTTTGATCGTAACCGGATTACCACCGGCTGAGCAGCCATAATATCCGCACTTACAAACTGGCTTAATTGTAAAATCACACCGGGTGCAGAAACAGATGATCCCTTTAAAATCAACATCCGTAGTCCTGCTTCCAAAGCTTTGTCTGATAATTTATCTCCGGCAGCCTCAAGCCCTTTCATGGCCACCCCGTCAATGGTAATCGTATTATCCGTATTTTTCCAATTTTGTTCACTGGAAAAATGGCCGGCTCCCATGGTCAAAAGCCAGGGCGTTTGCGACCTGTTGATAAAATAACTGAGCGTTCCATCAAGGAACTTCATGCATACTTCGGCATCCATTGGAATAAGAACTTTATCACCAGAAACAGCTGGTGCACTTTCTAACTTCTTTATTTTTTTATTATTCAGGGTAGGGCATTCACCAAACCCGCAATTTTGAACCACCACATTACACAGTGCGCTGATCTGAAACGGGATCATCAATACTTCCTCCTGGTCTGCATATAAATCGGTCTCGGATTTCAGCTTAACATGAATTTTTGCTGTAAAATTTTTTGGTAATACGATATCCTGTTTTGTTCCAAAGTTGACATATTGAAAATCGTAGTCAGCTTCTTTGGCACCTGATGGAGGATCTACAAATAAGCCATCCCAATCTGTGTACACATAAAAATCATCAGCAAAATTAACATCTGCTGCATATCTCCCAGGTATCGTATTTACGCTTCCAACGGTTATCATCTTAATGGAGAAATGCTCCTTGTATTTTTCATTCAGGCGAATATGGATCCTGAGGGCAATGGGTTTTGGATCCGTAATAAGAAGATCCTTTCCCAGTAGTATGGAATAGGATAGAATTTCCTTTTCGGTTTCTTTGTCTTGTGTTGTCCAGCTCCCTACTGATGTCACCAGTTTTTCACTTGTTTGCACATATACTTTATAATCGCCCCAACATATACCCCCACTTATTTTCCCCCTGAACATGCCGGTTGTCGTAGAATGGGTTACTTCGTTTGGTGTAACGAAAAGGGCGTCGATCTTTCCATTTTGATCAACCCTGCCATGAATTTTACTTAAAGTGCCGTCACTGAACTTAAAGGTTCCTTCAAGGTTCGCTTCCATGCCCGTTTTGTGTGCATTGTTAACCGTAAATTCAAATGTCCCGTACACTTGTCCGGTAAAACTTCCCCGATAATTTCCATCGTATTTTTGTGATTGAACCTGAAATCCTAAGGGTAAAATATATAAGTTTAGAAACCACAATCTAAAAAGAAATGACTTATTTATCTTTTTCATAAATCCTCCTTTTGAATGAATTAATTATTGCATTAAGGTACTTACTTCCAGGTGTGGAAATAATGATTTGAATCACACTGCTCAAAATGATAACGGGATAAAGGTTTCGTAGGAAGTTGGTTGTTTATTATTCAATGTAGGATACCGGGGACAGGCTTTGAAAGGATGACCATTAAGCTAATCCCGAATGTGCGGGACTTTAATTAATGGAGTTCAAGTGGTTAATGAAAAAGCCAACCGAAATTCGATTGACATTGCTCCCACCGTTGTAGTAAGCTTGATGAATAAATAAAAGAAGATGAAAGCTATTCCATCTTTTGCAACGATAGATTGAAAAGCCTTTCAGCTTTGTTACTATATTTCTTGCTGGTCCTCATCATTACCAGGCTCCCTTTTTAACATCTCCTCAATCCTGTCGGCAAGTGATGAAGCCGTTTCTCCGGGGATATGTTTCATTTTGCTCAATGCATCAGTCACAGCATTAAGGGCATATTCATATTTATCAAATTGAGATTGCAGTACTTTCAAATCATTTGTTTCCCAAAACATGCCTTCGTCCATCATTTCAAATACAGAAAAATATTTTTCTTTCAAGTACCGTAATAGTTTAATAACAGCCACATGGGCATCAAAACCTGCAAACTGTGTTTTGGTGCTGGCTGTATAAAGTAATTCTGAGTCAAGCCCGTTTTTTTGATAAATGTCCCGGCACATAAGATTAATCGGAGAACATAATCTGCCACCGGGTAAAAATGTAAGAAAGATTGACTCGCTGCCTTCCGGGGCAAAACAGATGCCGTTTAATTTATCGGTGTTTGGCTCTCTTATTATTTGTGATGTCCATCCGAGGCTTTTAGAAATATCCGCTACTTCGGTTATTAACTCTTCAAGACTTGATGGCTGAGATAGGTGTCCGGAATAATGAATAGATAATCCCATAATTTTTTTGTCGGGCTAAATTAAAAAAAGCTCCGAATTACTTCGAAGCTTCTGCTCCCCTTATTGCCGAAAGATGCAGCTACGAGAAACTGACAAAAATTGCAATGATTTGGAAATCAACATATCACTTCCGATAGAATTAAAGGATGTTCTTGAACTATTTAGGGGTTCCAGTGAACTGTAGTCATCTTTTAAATAAAGGGATTTTGTAGCTTTAGTAATGACTAAAACCAAAGATTCAAGCTTAGGCTGCTATTATTTTTCCGTATTCTATCCGGCGAAATTAATTCTTCCGGAAAAAACAAATATTTCCTTTGAATTCGAAGGTAAAAGAACGTTTGTACTAATACATAGTCTCCTCAGTTCATTAATAATAAATGATTTCGGAAACTCAATAGAGGAAACTGGAGATGATAAGCAAAAAATATACTCACTCAAAAACAGCAAAATTGAAATTGGCAACCTAAATGTTTGTGTGACATTCAAAGAGGATCTATCGAAATTCATGATAGACTATTCCAAACATTTATATAAAGAGTTTTATACAATTTCACATACTCACCTAATATTTCAAATTGAAACAACAAAAGACGAAAAAAATTATGAGTTTTGTGAAAGAGCTTTGAAATACTTTATTTCAGGTTATCGTATTGCAACAGGGGATATTATGGTCCTGGAACCCGATAAAATCCCTTATTTCACCCATGTTTATAAGTTTGTTTTCTACCAGTT
>JBARSW010000404.1:0-6351 GCA_049644925.1 Chitinophagaceae bacterium
TTAAACCCGCCTTCGTAATAATCAAAACTACTATACACATAAGCCCCTTGTCCATTTTTGCAATCACCGCTTAAACACTTTTGGGTGAAGGAGGAAATTTCTGCCTTCTTTATTTTTAATGTTTTTACTTCTTTATTTCTTTTTACCTCGAATACATGCTCCTTATCATCCAGTCTTCGTATAAAGTTAACAAACTCATTATTTGCCGGAATTATGCTTCCATTAATTTTAACTACTTCATCCCCTGTTTTAAAACCAGCTTTATCTGCCGGTCCTCCTTTTGCAACTATTAATATCCTGTTGGCCGGCATTGAATCAAAAATTACACCGATGCTTTTTCTAATAACACCATTCTTCTGAACAGGGGCACCGGTGTTGCTTGTTTTTGAAAAGTTCCCGTTTAAAAACTCATTAGAGTTTATATAACCTTCGTTTTTGCCATTTTCATTTTTTGAAGATTCCGATTTAAATTTCACAATACTCAGCAACACTATTTTTTTCCCCGGTGCCGACAGATGTTTATAAAGCCCCATTTGCCAGGTTGTTTCTTTGTCCATTACTGCCACAACAGCAAAAGCGGAATCATTGGTTCTGTTGACATTAAATGTAAATCCATAAAAACTGCAGAAAGGATCAATGGTTTTTTCCGACAGAGCAGCAACCTGCTTCAGCACTGCATTAAAATCTGCTTCTTTTTCAGACAAAGGCAGGAAAACCTGGTAACCACCCTTGCCATTTGTTTTATAATAGACATCCAGATTATTGGCCAGGCCGTTTTTGGGGAAGGTTGTTAAAATCACCTCACCAGGATCATTTTTATATCCCGGATATTTAAAGTTTTCCTGTTTATTTTCACAAAGTGCATCAATAACCTGCTTCAGGTTATCTACCTTTAAAAAATCAGTTGATTGGGTAGGTGCTACCTTGGGCTTAATGGAGTTGCTGGTTACTTTATTTTTATTACTGATTTGTAATGGGCAGCCTTTATTTTCCTTTACTCCTTTTTCAAACGGGCAGGCATCTTCGCTGTCAATAACGCCATCGCCATCACTGTCGGGAAGCTGTCCATAAGAGATAAAACAATTAAGCAAACTCAAAAAAACGAATACAACCTTTTTCATTAAATCTGTTTAAGAAAAATTAAGAATAGTAAAAAATTATACTAAGCAACTTCTTGTTTTTATACTCCTTGGAGGGTATAAAATTATTAAACACAATATCATATATTTACAATACAAATACTAAAAAAAATAAAAATTTTTATGTCAAACGTATCAAAATGGATGAGCTGGGAAGGCGGCATTGATTTAGTAGCCGTTCTTTCTCCCGATTCTCAAATGCCCAATGTAATTATACACCTTGGCCGTATGGTAAATACACCTGTTGGTAATGCACCCAGTGGCATGATTCTATGGCAGCCCGACCCCAATGCAATGCCTGTAGTAATGGGTTTTGTAAGCACCAACCCGGAAGTAGGAAAGTATTTCGGTCCTAACATTTTTGCCGGAACACCATTTGAACAGGCACCGGTACTGGATGCAACAATTGATATCCGGATTTATGAAGACAAAGCTTTTTCAACATGTGTGGTAGGCGGCTATACTTTTGAAGTGGAAATGAGTGATTTCAGTGATCCATACCTGATTGACCGCAAGCCATCACTTATGCCACCCTTTAACCAACAGGGTGTAGAAATACATGCTAAGAAGGTTTCACTAAAAGTAAATGGCGAAGAAATAAATATTATTATACCGCCTGTGGGCATTACCGGCGGACCAGCATCTGTTGTATCGCCGAACGGAGTATATGCAAGATAAAAGATAATCAATAACCAAAATAATCCGGGGAGTAACAATAAAGTTGCTCCTCATTTTTTTATTATGAAAAAGATTTTTTTATTTGTAACAATGGCCTTTCTTATTTCTTCTGGTCATGCACAATTGAATACTGAACAAAAGAAAATAAAGCAAGTGTTTTTTGATTTCCTGAAATTTTACCAGAAGAATGAAAGCAAGTTCAACTCATTTCAGCTTTATAAAGGAACAGGGCCAGAAAACAATCCCCCCTACAAAATATTGTGGAAAGGAGTAGAAAAATATTTTACTTACCTGAGGACAAGTGTTCCTTATGTTGGTGAGGCCTATATTAAAGCAGAACGAAATCATTTTAAATTCAGTGACAGTTGTTTTAAAGATGATCCGGTAGAAGAAATGCCGGTTGGTTTTGATTACGACCGGTGGGCCGGCGGCCAGGAAAGCATTGATCACACAATTAAGTGGTACACAGATCCAAAAAATAAATATGAAGTAATTATAAAGGGGACTAAAGCCACACTTCGAATTGGAGCTGAATTATATGAGGGGGCTTTAGAAAAAGACCGTAGCTGGTACTTTGTGCCTTTTGTTAAAGAAAAAGGCAAATGGAAAATGGCGGATAATATTTATCATGAAGATGAAGAAGATGAAGAAGAAATTATACTTTGATGTAATAATCAAAATGTTCTCAATAATAAAAAACAAAAGCTTTTAAAATGAAAAAGCTAATAATGCTTCCCGCTGCACTGGTTTTTCTTATTAGTTGCAACCAGTCAAACAAAGAAAAAAAAGACAAAGAAGATACCCGGATTATGCTTCGGGCTGACACACTGAATGTGGTAAAACTAACTGACACTTTAGTGATTTATGAAAATGCCTGCCGTGGATGTGCTTACGAACAATCCACCCGTTTTGATATTAACGATAGCCTGGGAGTAGTAAAACTATTTGATATCATTACTACAGATAACAATCCACCGGATGTTGACGGAGGAAGTGTATCAAAAGAATTGATTCTGACACCACAAAAAACCGGTACAACTGCATTTAAGTTATACAAATTCCTCAACCAGGATGTTACTGCAACTGATTCGTCAAGGTATACCTTGTATCAATTAGAAGTGCAAAACTGATTGGCAGTTTTAGCCGGTAACCAGTTTATCATTGAACCAGCTATTTACTAATTCACCTGCAGTATCTTTAAAAGAATGATGGTGATATTCATTGGTATCAGGCTCATAAATGTATTCGGCTTTCCATGCTGAATAATTCAGGGCCAATTGTTCAATGGCATCAAGTATTGTTTTTATTTCATCATCCGTCATCACCGGGTGAACCGACATTCTGATCCAGCCGGGTTTGCAGGACAGATCACCTTTATGAATTTCATCTAATATTTCATACGAATGCAATTCATCCACATGCAACAACATATGCCCGTAAGTGCCTGCACAGGCACATCCGCCACGGGTTTGAATGCCAAAACGATCATTCAGCATTTTTACCACCAGGTTAAAATGGGCTCCCCTGATTAAAAAAGAAATCACTCCGAGCCGAAGCTGGTTTTGTCCTTCCAGTATTTCTACACCCGGTATATTGGGCAATCGTTCAAAAATTATTTTCAGCAACTCTTCTTCCCGTTTCAGCATTTGCTCCACTCCCATTTCTTCTTTCAGTTTAACAGCCAAGGCAGCTTTTATGCCCTGTAAAAAAGGCGGTGTGCCTCCATCTTCCCTATGTTCAATATCAGTAATGTACTCATGATATTTCCAGGGATTGGTGTAAGTAACCGTACCACCACCGGGTTGATCGGGAATGATATTCTTATAAAGCTTTTTATCAAATATCAATACTCCCGGTGTGCCCTGTCCACCAAGGAATTTATGTGGGGAAAAGAATATGGCATCCAGGTGGCCGCCTTTCATTTCAGGATGCATATCAATTGCAACATAAGGAGCCGAGCAGGCAAAATCCACAAAACACAAACCATCATACTGATGAACCAGTTGTGCCACTTTATGATAGGGAGTTTGAATACCCGTAACATTGGAGCAACCTGTGATGGCAGCAATTTTATTCTTCCGGTCTTTGTGTTTCAATAAAAGTTCTTCGAGTCCTTCCAGCTTAATATTACCATTTTCATCATTGGGAATAATTTCTACATCTGCAATTGTTTCTAACCAGGAGGTTTGGTTGGAATGATGCTCCATATGCGAAACAAAGATGATAGGTCTTAATTCAGGATCAATATCCAGGTATTCGCTAAACAGGGAATGAATCCTAACGGTACTGTTTTTTAATGCTGCTGTGGAGGGCAGCCGGCTGGGCTTTACATAATCCATTATTCTTTCTGGAATACGGAGGCCTAAAAGTCGTTGTAGTTTATTCACTGCACCTGTCATTCCGCTTCCTGCAAAAATCAATACATCATCTGGCCCGGCATGTACATGTTGTTTTATGATATGCTTTGCCTGTTCATACGCCCGGGTCATAGCTGTTCCTGTTACGGTTGTTTCAGTATGTGTATTTGCGAGTAAGGGCATGATGTCTTTTTGCAATCTTTCTTCAATTGGTGCATAAGCCCGGCCACTGGCTGTCCAGTCGGCATATATCATTTTCTTTTCACCGTAAGGTGTTTCAAATGAGGTATCAATTCCAATAATATTGTTTCGAAAAGATTGAAAATATTGCTGCGACATAAATACTGTTTTTCAGCATCAAAGTACTGGTATTTTTTCTGAAGGAAGTGTGCCTCAGTACAGATACTCATTTTAAGGGGACAAAAGCTATTAATTCATATATAACCGCTGGCAAGTTCACCCAATAGCAGGTAGTGATTTTTTAAAAATCATTTATTTCAAACAGGCGTTAGTTTTCTTACATTTGGAACAAATTAATTTATTATGGTTGTTCAGGATTCTGTACAGAATCTTTCTGCTGTCGAAAGTATTTTTTTGGAGAAAATTGATAAAGAAGTCAAAATTGAGCCCAAAGACTGGATGCCGGAAGCTTACCGTAAAACCAATATTCGACAGATAAGCCAGCATGCCCATAGTGAAATAGTGGGAATGTTACCCGAAGGAAACTGGATATCCAGGGCTCCATCCTTAAAAAGAAAAGCAATATTATTGGCTAAAGTACAGGATGAAGCAGGTCATGGCCTGTACCTTTATTCATCTGCAGAAACGTTGGGCATGAGCCGGGAAGAAATGATAAATGACCTGCACAGTGGTAAGGCCAAGTATTCTTCCATCTTTAATTATCCCACATTAACATGGGCTGATATTGGCGCCATCGGCTGGCTGGTGGATGGTGCTGCCATCATGAACCAGGTGATGCTAACCAGAACATCATATGGGCCTTATGCAAGAGCGATGGTAAGAATTTGTAAAGAAGAAAGTTTTCATCAGCGGCAGGGTTTTGAAGCATTGTTAGTTTTATCAAGAGGCAGTGATGAACAAAAAGCCATGTGCCAGGATGCGATTAACCGTTGGTGGTGGCCAGCCCTGATGATGTTTGGACCAAGAGATTCTGAAAGCACCAACAGCGATCAGAGTATGAAGTGGAAGATAAAAAGAAAAACAAACGATGAACTCCGGCAGAATTTTATTGATATGATTGCTGAACAGATTAAAACATTGGGCATGAAACTGCCGGATGATAAGCTGAAATGGAATGAAGAAAGAAAGCACTATGATTTTGGAGAAATAAATTGGGATGAATTCTGGCAGGTAGTAAAAGGAAACGGGCCTTGTAACAAACAACGATTAGATGCAAGAAGAAAAGCATGGGCTGATGGTGAATGGGTAAGGGAAGCGGCAGTGGAGTATGCAAAAAAGAAGGCCTCCCCAAACCCCTCCGCAGGAGGGGCTTAAAAAAGTTATTTGCAAAAATAAATATCAAATCAATGAACATTCAAATCAGAAAATTTTATTACGGCGATATTCCTGAAGATAAATCAGGAGGAAATATAAACACCCCTTTAGAAAATGAGGGTGCTAAAACCGATTGGCCACTTTGGGAAATTTTCATCCGCAGCAAACAAGGTCTCGACCATAAACATGCAGGCAGCCTGCATGCTGCTGATGCGCAAATGGCCATTGAAAATGCAAGAGATGTTTACACCAGAAGAATGGAAGGTGTAAGTATCTGGGTGGTAGAATCAAAATATATTCATGCCACCAATCCGGAAGAGGCGGGTGAATTGTTTCAACCGGCTGAAGACAAAATTTACAGGCACCCTACTTTTTACCAATTACCGGATGAAGTGAATCAGATGTAGCCTCCAACCCCTAAAGGGGGGCTTAGATTACTATAGATTAAAAATATTAGCGAATGCAAGATGTAGATTTCATAAACAATAGAATTGCTTACACTTTACACCTGGCAGATAACACTCTTATTCTGTCACAACGAAACAGTGAGTGGTGCGGACATGGCCCGATACTGGAGCAAGATATTGCTATAACAAATATCTCACTTGATCTTATCGGACAAGCCCGGAGCTTGTATCAATATGCAGCTGAATTAATAAACG
>JBARSW010000405.1:0-1558 GCA_049644925.1 Chitinophagaceae bacterium
CAAACAATGCATTATGCTGACGGAAAAACTAAAGAGTTTTTTCAAATCGGCATCAGTGCAAATTCAACAGGAATATCTGTTTATATAATGGGAATTGAAGACAAAAAGTATTTGCCAAATACATACGGGAAAACAATAGGCAAGGCAAATGTTACTGGATATTGCATTAAATTCAAAACGCTTAAAGACATAAAGATTGACTCACTTATATCGGCAATAATAGATGGAGTTAAGCAGACAAATTAACTGAAAATAATTAAGGGAGTACTTAACAAGGACAATTAGAATTAGAATTAGAATTAAAATTGAACGACACACAGTAAAATAATTATGGAAATTATTGACTACAAACAAACACTTTTTGCATCTTCAGTAGAAGAGTGGAGAAAATGGCTTTGTGATAATTGTGATATTGAAAAATCAGTTTGGCTAATTGTGTTTCATAAAAAGAGCAAGGTACCAAGCGTTCATTGGCATGATGCAATAGAAAATGCACTTTGTTATGGATGGGTTGACAGCAAAGCTAAAAAAAGAGATGAAGAAAGTTGTTATTTAAAATTTACACATAGAAATCCAAAAAGTAAATGGGGAAAAAGGAATATTGAGCGAGCAATTAAAATGACAAAACAAGGATTAATGACTAAGTACGGACAGCAACTTATAGATATAGCAAAGCAAACCGGAAAATGGGAAAAAATATAATAAAATTCACTGAAGCACAACGAACCGCTAACATCGACCAACCGACAAGTATAAAACATGACAGAATGAATTTAACGAATAAGGACATATAAATATGAAAAGCATGATTAAGAATTATTATTATTTGATTGCTGGGCTCCTTGCGATTCTTTTTTCCATTACACATGCATGGAATGGACAAACATTGGTATTGCCAACCTTAAATGTTGACACTATAACCACAGACACAAGAACAATATTTTTTTATGTTTGGCACATTATTACAGCAGAAAATTTGCTCTTTGGTTTAGCATTTCTTTTTATGGCGTTTCAAAAAGATTTGTCAAAAGTCAGATTTGCTGCATGGATTATTGTCATAATAATGATAGTTCGCTGGACAGTTATTTTTGGTGGGACACTGTTTTACAATTCCGATGGACTTAAAAACACACTGGTAGATTCTATTGCAATTGTCATTTATATTTCGCTTATTATTTTAGGCATTAGGGTAAGTAATAATAAAATCTGAATATTAGTTGAACGTCAGACTTTGCAACTTGACAATTATTTTCTTGTGGACAGATGCAGCCTCGGACAGCAGAGGCAGTTAAAATAAAATACAACGAACCGCTAACACGGGCTTTGCGTTAGTGGGCGGACAGTGCGAATAGAAACATTTGAGCAATTAATAAACGTTGGTGCTGGCAGACAGTTTTCGGTTTCAAAAGCCCACCAACGCAAAGCCCGAAACCGTTATAACTAATAAAATGAAATCATGAATGAAGATCAAATAATAGAAATTTCAAAGGAAGTAGCTAAAATTATTGCAAAGGAAGGTTATGGTGATGCTTTAAAGCCAGGCATGCAACAAGTAGGA
>JBARSW010000406.1:0-2728 GCA_049644925.1 Chitinophagaceae bacterium
GTGCAATTAACTTTACTTTATTAGTTTGAAGGTGACCGATAAAATGCCAGCGGATGTCGTTGGGTAATTGTGCGGCCTTGTCCACTAACTCCTGAACATAATTCTCACCGAAATCCCGTTGGCCAAGATTATAAAGTTCTTGAATATCTTCAACAGGTTTGGTTTTAGATACTGCAACCAGTGTTACATTTTTAAAATCCAGTTCTGCTCTTATTTTCGGGTATTTTTCTCTGTTAACTGCCATAGCTTAAAATTAAAATGTGCAAATGACGAAAACTCATTTGCACATTTTCAATTTAATAAAATTTTAATCATTTTAAAATACTCCTGCTGATAACAATTCGCTGTACTTCACTTGTACCTTCATAAATCTGAGTGATCTTAGCATCACGCATTAAACGCTCCACATGATACTCCTTTACAAAACCATATCCACCGTGTATTTGTACAGCTTCTACCGTTGTCCACATGGCTGTTTCTGATGCATATACTTTAGCCATGGAAGAACTCAATGCATAATCTATATCGTTATCTTTTTCCCATGCTGCTTTAAAACAAAGTAATCTTGCCGCTTCAATCTTAGTTGCCATATCAGCCAGTTTAAAAGCAATTATCTGGTGATTCATAATTTCAGTACCAAATGCTTTTCTTGTTTTAGCATATTCTCTTGCCAACTCAAATGCACCACTGGCAATACCCAAAGCCTGTGATGCGATACCAATTCTTCCGCCAGCTAATGTTTTCATAGCGAATTTAAAACCAAAACCATCTTCCCCTATCCTATTTTCTTTTGGCACTATTACATCATTAAACATTACTGTATGAGTGTCACTTCCCCGTATTCCCAATTTGTTTTCTTTTGCTGCAACCACTACACCCGGCCAGTTTTTTTCTACAATCAGGCAATTAATTCCTTTCGGGCCTTTGGCAGGATCGGTTTGTGCAATAACCAGGTAAACAGAAGCGGTTCCACCATTTGTGATCCAGTTCTTAGTTCCATTTAACAGATAATGGTCGCCTTTATCTTCAGCAGTTGTTCTTTGAGAAGTGGCATCACTACCTGCTTCAGGTTCGCTAAGCATAAATGCTCCAATAAATAATTCACCATCTTTTTTTCCTTGTGCAAGTGGTTTCAAATACTTCTGTTTTTGTTCCTCTGTTCCAAATTCCTGTAACCCATAACAAACAAGGCTATTATTCACACTCATACAAACACTTACACTGGCATCAATTTTTGAAATTTCTTCCATAGCCAAAACATAACTGATAGTATCCATTCCGGCACCACCGTATTCGGGCTTTACCATCATTCCCAAAAAACCAAGGTCGGCTAATTTGGAAATCTGATCACGGGGAAAAATTTGCTTCTCATCTCTTTCTATAACACCAGGAAGGCACTCTGTTAATGCAAAATCACGGGCAGCTTTTTGAATCATCTGTTGTTCTTCATTCAGTTCAAACATCATATAGCAAGTTTTAAAAGTAGCGCAAAGATAAGGGCAAAGAAAATGTTAAATTTATTGCAAAAGTGTAGCCTCTTTATTTGCTTTTTTCATCAACACATTCCCTTCATTTACCGTTTTTGAGTTACCTTTGTGGGTTCATACAAAAACCATGAAAAAAATACACATCTTTTTACTTGTTTTAATTGCTGTCTCCATTGCTGTTTTACTCACCTTTCTTAAAAGTGCAAGCACCTATGATACGGTTGATACAGCCATGTCAAAACCCGGAAAATATGTACACCTGATGGCAAAACTTGACAAAAGCCAGCCAGTTGAATATGATGCAGTTAAAAATCCAAACTATTTAAGCTTTACAGCTGTTGATACGTTGGGAAAATCTGTAAAAGTTGTTTATCACAATGCCAAACCAGATAATTTTGAGATGAGTGAAAAATTAGTACTGAAGGGTAAATACCAGGATGGACTTTTTGAATGCAAGGATATTCAAACCAAGTGCCCTTCTAAGTACAAGGATGATATGACAAAGGCCGGAAAAGACATGCAACAAACCACCAACTAATTCTGTATTTTTTAAAAGACATTTTTACAAAAAACTATTACCGAAAATGGACTATATCGGAGAAAATCTTTTACCCGGCCAATTAGGACACTTTTTTATTGTTCTTTCTTTAGTTGCCTCCCTTATTGCCACATTCTCATATTTCAAATCCACACAATCAAAAATTGAAGAAGAAAAAGGTTATTGGAAAAAATTAGCCCGGATTTCTTTTATTATAGAATCCATCTCTGTTTTCGCCATTTTTGCCATTCTCTTTTATATTATTTACAATCATCTTTTTGAATATAAATATGCATGGCAGCATAGCAGCCGTTCTTTAGAATTTAAATACCTGTTAGCCTGTTTCTGGGAAGGACAAGAGGGAAGCTTTCTGCTGTGGAGTTTCTGCCATGCTTTATTGGGATTAATTCTAATAAAAACTGGAAAAAAATGGGAAGCCCCGGTAATGACGGTTATTAGTTTGGCCCAGTTTGCATTGGCAACCATGGTTGCAGGCATATACATTTTTGGCTGGAAAATGGGATCTAACCCATTCGTATTGTTAAGAGATTCCGGCGTATTGGACAATGCCCCAGCCCTGCATTTAAACTTTGATGTAAACCAGGCACTTAAGCCTGATTATATGTTATCGATTAAAGATGGTAATGATTTGAATCCCCTGTTACAGAACTATTGGATGGTCATACATCCCCCGGTTTTATTC
>JBARSW010000407.1:0-9235 GCA_049644925.1 Chitinophagaceae bacterium
GGTATTTTAACACTTGGCATGATTACATTAATTTATCATTAGATGAATAAGTTTCATATTTCCATACAAAAAAATTGCAGCCTGTCTTATTTATACAGGGATGCAAAGCTTTGTGTAAGGGTGAAACCAGATTCGTCTATACCATAAGTAATAGCATCAATCTTTGTTGTAAATACGTTATACATAATCAGGGCCAGCGCTGAAGTACCGATACCTAAAGCCGTGTTATATAAGGCCTCAGAAATACCAACTGCCAGTTCACCGGCTGCGCCACCACCACCTTCTTCTCCCAGGGCGGCGAATGACCGTATCATACCCAGTACCGTACCCAAAAGGGCGATAAGCGTACCAACAGAGGTAATAGTAGAAAGAAATACAAGATTCTTCTGTAGCATAGGTAATTCCAAAGCTGTAGCTTCTTCTACTTCTTTTTGAATAGACAGTACTTTTTGCTCTATATTCAGATTGCCCTCTGTAATCATTTCTTTGTAACGGCGAAGACCTGATTTCATAACATTAGCTACAGATCCACGTTGTTTGTCACACTCACCTAATGCCGCATCAATATTACGGTTTGCCAGGTGATACTGAACTTTGCGAATAAAGTCAGCAATTGATCCGCTACCCAATGCTTTACGGATAGTTAAGTACCGCTCAATTGAGAAAACAATAACCATTAACAACATACCAATCAGGATTGGAATGATGATACCACCCTCATAAATTCTATGCAGGGCGTCTTTTGGACCTTTGTGGGCTGGCCAAAAACCGCCGCCCTTAGCTGGTTCATTAAATCCATCGGCACTACCGATGACAAAACGCCAAATAACATACCCTGCAACAAGACAGAATACGGGAGCAATCCATGAAATCATGTTACTACTTTTCTTTGGCTGAACTGAAGAGGACTTAACAGATGCAGTTGGTTTAATCTCTGCCATGATCTTAATTTTTAGTTTTTAAAAGTTAGATACAATTCTTTTTGAAGATGCAATGCTAAGAAAAAAAATTTATACAATTATCCTGCTCTTTTTTTTATTGTGAGAAGGGGCTTCAAGGTAAGGATTTTTTTAAACTGAACAACTAACAAATAACAATTTTAAAAATATTTTTTCCCCAGAATATTACTCATACCTTAAGGCCTCTATCGGATTGAGTTTTCCTGCTTTAAGTGCAGGGTAAAGCCCGGCTAGCAGTCCAACTAAAGTGCAAATAATTATTCCATAAATAACCCAATTCCAGGGTACAATAAAGCCGGTTTTCAGTACGATTGAAAAAAGATTACCCACTATTACGCCAAGGATAATTCCAAACACGGCACCTAAAACACTAATAATTATTGCTTCCAGTAAAAATTGACGGCTAATCATTTTACTTTTCCCACCAATTGCTTTTACCAATCCCACCTCTCTTGTCCTTTCAGAAACGGAAACCAGCATAATATTCATCAGGCCTATGGCTGCCCCAATAAGTGTAATCAGTCCAATTACCGTTGCCGATACGGTTAAAAACCTGAGGCTATTCATTGCCTTTTCAGCCACACTATCGCTTCTGTCCAGTACAAAATTATTCTCTTCCGTAGTATTGAGTTTTCGGATTGCCCTGAATAAACCCTCCGCTTCTCCCATTGCCTCATTTACATTCTGAATATCTGTAGCCATAACAGCAACAACAAAAGAAAAACCCGAAGGGAAGTTTCTGTCAACATTCTCGTATGAAGTAATTATCACATTGTCCCGGCTAAACCCAAAAGTAGAACCCCGGCTTTCCAACACACCGGCAACCCGATATGGTATATTATTTACCCGTATCACAGAATTTACCGCCCTTTCAATTCTTCCTTTAAAAAGCCTGTTTGCCACATCGTATCCAAGCAGGCAAACATTTCTCCCGGTTTGCACATCCATTCTATTCAGGTTCCGGCCCTCCTGCAAAGTAAAACTGTTGAGCAATAAATAATTCTCATCACCTCCGAACATCATCACATTCGGGCTCGTTTTCCTTGCTTCGAAGGAAGCAATATTAGACCGGTTACCGAAAATAGAAATACTTTTTATTCCTGGAAAGCTATACCGATGAACAAACATTTCCGCTTCATCTTTTGTGATTATTTTTCCAAGACTGGATTTTTTCTCTTTCTTCTTCCCCTTTTTCGAAAGTTTTATTTCGCTGTTACCACCACCACCAAAACGTATATTTCTTTCTTTAAACCGGATGGTGAACGCATTTGCACCCATTGTGGAGAAACTCTCAGTAAACTTTTGATTCATGGCCTTAATAGCGGTGATGATACCCACTAAAGCCATAATACCAAATGCAATAATGGAAACAGTAAGACCGGTCCGAAGTTTATTACTGCGGATAGTGCGAAATGCCAATAAAAAGATATCACGGAACTTCATAGTTCACCCCGAAATTACGTAATCATTAAATAGCGGCAGAAAAGAGATTGCCAATCAGAAGTATAGCCAGTTTAACAACAGGTTGGGAAAAAGACCCAACAGAATAATTAATGCAGCCAATACTACTAATGTCCATTTAAAAGTGACTGAAACCTGAACAGCCTGAGTTTCCCCCTCTTTAAAATACATAGATTGAATAAGCCGAAAATAATAATATACACTTACTGCTGCCATTAATACCGCAAATATTACCAGCCAGAGACTGTTCCCTGTAGCAATTGCTGCTTTCAGCATATAAAATTTTGAAAGAAAACCGGCAGTAAGTGGTATTCCTGCAAGGGATAATAAAAAGATAGTAGTTGTAGCGGCCAACAAGGGCTGACTTTTTGCAAACCCATTAAAGCCATCAAACGTATAATCTTTCATTTTTACAAGGACGGCAAAAATGCCGATTGTAGCAAAACTATACGCAACAGTATATAGTAATAATCCTTCTTTGGCGTCTGTATTCATTGCATATAGCGAAAACATCATAAAGCCTGCCTGTGATATGCTTGAATATGCAAGCATCCTTTTTACACTTTGCTGAAAAACTGCTGTAATATTTCCAATGAACAATGTAACCGCAATCATTATAGCCACTATTAACTGCCAGCTACTATGTAATAGTCCGAAAGCTTCATCAAACAACCTTATAAAGGCAATAAAAACCGCAGCTTTTACTATGGTAGCCATAAATGAAGTAAAAACGGTAGGTGCACCATCATAGACATCTGGTGTCCAGAAATGAAAAGGTGCAACTGATGCTTTGAAAGACATGGAAAAAAGCAACAACAACATACCCGCTACCAGTAAAGCAGATGGATTACCCTCCGCATTTATACCGGAACCATCAGTTAAAAAAGTACCTGTAGCTCCATAAATAAGTGCAATGCCCATTAACAAAATACCCGTTGAAAAAACACCTTGTAAAAAATACTTTAGCGAAGCCTCGTTACTTTTCAGATTAAGCTTATCAGTACCGGTTAGTATATAAAGGGGAATGGAAATTATTTCAATTCCCAGAAAAAGAATCAGTAACGATTTAAAAGAAGATGTAAGTGTAATACCGCATAGGACAAAGAAAATAAGGGCAAAATAATCTGCATAATTTACACCAACTTTCTCCATATCTTTTGCAGATAAAATAAAATAAATAAGTGTTGAAAGAAAAGCGATTGAGTTAAATAACAAAGCAAACCTGTCGAACGCCAGCATTCCTTTTGTATCAATTTTGAAAAAAGTAAAGCCTGCCAATTCAAGAGTATTTACAACGAGCAATAAACCAATTCCAGCAATAGCCAGGTTTCTTATCATAGCTTTTTGTTTCAGCAAAATGCCGCTAAACATCATGATAACCCCCAGTACAGCAGATAAAATTAATGCGTTCATACTAATTACTTAAGCTTCGGTAAGTTATAACGAAGCATTTCAAATTCATTTGTCAGCGTTTTTGTTACATCCGCAGTCAGATCAAGCATTGTTTGCGGAAAAAGTCCCAACCAGAAAATCATTACGACAATAAAACCAAGGGCCAACTTTTCATGAAATCCGATATCAACAGCACCTTCTGTCAGCTGGTTAGTTTCTCCATAAAATACCTTTCGTATCATTCGCAATGTATACACTGCGGCAAGAATGATACAGATACCAGCCATTACGGTAAACAATACATAATATTTTGTACTCGAACTTAACAAGCCATTAAAAATCAGGAATTCACCCGGAAATGCATTCGTAAGTGGCAATGCAATATTTGCCAACGCAATTATAACAAGGAAGATGGCCAATGATGGTGCTTTCTGAGCAAGGCCACCTAACTCCGATATTTTTCGGGTTCCTAAATTTCTTTCAATCCATTCTACCACTATCCAGAGTCCGATGATATTAATACCATGACTGAACATCTGAAACATCACTCCCTGGAGACCACTGGTATTTTGAGTAAACGCTCCTACACACATTAATCCAATATGAGCTATTGAAGAATAAGCAACTAAACGTTTCAAATCGTCCTGCTGCATAGCAATAAGAGAAGCATAAATCATCCCGACGATTGCCAATGGTGTAATAAAATCGCCCCAGGCATAAGACATACCCGTGACGACAGGAAAAAGCCAGCGAAGCATACCAAACAAACCCATTTTCACCATTATTCCACTTAATACCATCGTTGTCGCTGTTGGCGATTGCTCATAGGTATCAGGCTGCCAGGTATGCAAGGGGAATATGGGCATTTTAATTGCAAACGCTATAAACATCAACCAAAATACCAGGTTCTGCTGATTAGAAGTTAATACAACACTATAAAATGATTTTATATCAAATGAGTGGCCTGCTGTTTTAGAGTACACAAACAATATACCAACCAGCATGAGCAGTGAACCTACAAAAGTGTAGATGAAAAATTTAAAAGTAACACGAATCCTTTTTTCCCCACCCCATTGAGAACACAGAAAATACATAGGTATCAGTGCAAGTTCCCAAAAGAAATAAAACAGCAATGCATCCATGGAAAGAAAAACTCCCATCAAACCAGCCTGTGCCAAAAGCATTTGTGCAAAAAAGTTATTAGCCTTTTTATAAGAAGTATTCCAGGTGGCAATAAAAATTATTGGATAAGCTACTGCTGTTAACAGGCAAAGCAATTGTCCCATCCCATCCAGTTTAACAGAAAAACTGCTTCCTAATGTCTGTAACCATTCGCCCTGAAACGCAAGATATTTCTCATCATTAAAGAATGTTAACCCCATCAATGAAATACCAAGTATAAGTATGGTTGATATCAATGCCCATGACCTTGCTGTTTTCTCATTTTTCAAAAAGAAAGCAGCAAGTCCGGAAAACAACGGAATGAATATAAGTAAAACAGGAATCATAAGCCCCTAGCCCCAAAAAGGGTATTTATTTTTTTATAACATATTATCGAACGCAATTTCATCAACCTATTTGCGAATAAAAAATTGTATCACAAAAATTAAAATTATACTTACTACCATCAATAAGATATAATTTCCTACCTGGCCACTTTGTAAAAGCCTTAATTGCCGGCTTCCGTAGTTCACCAATTTACCCACCCCATTTACCATTCCATCAACAACATTTTTTTCAAAAATATCATTAAAGAATCGCCCCAATTTATTTAGTGGATTTACAATTATCGTTTCGTACAGCTCATCAACATACCATTTATTCTCGAGTACTTTTCCAAATGCTGTTGTTTCTGTCCTTTTATAATTTCTGAATTTTAACCAGGCAATAATTATCATTACTAATATTAATACCGTTGAAAGTCCCATCAGCACAAGTTCAGTGGAATGGGAAACAGTATGCACTCCCTGCTGCCTGATAACCGGTGCCAGAAACTCACCCAGTTTATCACCTCCTTTCATAAATATTTCAGGAATTCCAACAAATCCTCCAATTATTGATAATACAGCTAACACTATCAGGGGAATTGTCATAGCGGCCGGACTTTCATGCAGGTGATGCTTCTGATCCTCCGTTCCCCTGAATGAACCGGAAAACGTAATGAATAATAACCGGAACATATAAAACGCAGTAAGCAGCGCAGTAAAAAGTGCTATCCCATACATAACCGGATTTTTCGCAAATGCACTCAGCAGAATAGCATCCTTAGAAAAGAATCCACTGAATGGAGGAATACCAGCAATAGCAATACAACCTATCAAGAATGTGATAAAAGTAATTTTCAATTTTTTGTTAAGGCCTCCCATATTACGAATATCCTGTTCGCCACTCATAGCATGAATCACACTTCCACTACCCAGGAATAATAATGCTTTAAAGAAAGCATGGGTCATAACATGAAATACAGCCGCCACATAAGCTCCTGTTCCTAAAGCCAGAAACATGAATCCCAACTGACTTACTGTTGAATAGGCCAGGACTTTTTTGATATCATTTTGTTTCAATGCAATTGTTGCCGCTAACAAGGCTGTAGCAAGGCCCATGTAAGCTACTATATCCATTGTAACAGAAGAAAGTGAATACAATACATTGCTTCTGGCAATCATATAAATACCTGCTGTTACCATTGTAGCTGCATGGATAAGTGCTGACACTGGAGTTGGACCCGCCATTGCATCGGGAAGCCATGTGTAAAGTGGAATCTGTGCACTTTTACCAGTGGCCCCTGCAAAAAGCAATAGTGTAATGACAGTGATATCAGTACCAGAAAATTTTGGGGTGAATTTATTCGTATCTGCAAATGCAAAAACATCTGCATAGTTTACACTTCCTACTTTGGCAATAATCCAAAAGATTGCAATTAAGAAAGCAAGGTCCCCGATACGGTTCATAATAAAGGCCTTGTTAGCTGCCTTATTAAAATTGTTATTCTTAAACCAAAATCCAATTAATAAATAAGAGCATAAACCCACTCCTTCCCAACCAATAAACATGATGACATAGTTGGCGCCCATTACCAGCAACAACATGGAAAAGATAAAAAGATTCAGGAAGGAAAAATATCTTCCAAAATGTTCTGTCTTTTCTTCCCGCATGTAAGAAGCAGAATATACATGAATAAGAAAACCAACACCTGTAACTATTAATAAGAATAAAGTGGAAAGCTGATCTACCTGGAAAGCAAAGGGAATTTTTAAATCACCTACTGAAATAAAGTCAAAATAGTGTGCTACATGGGTATTGCCTCCTCTTACCTGCATAAATACCCAACAGCTTAAGAGGAATGAAGCCAATACCACACCAGAACCAATCACACTTATCATTGATTTGGATAAATGTTTTCTTCCCAGTCCATTAATAAGAAATCCAACCAATGGCAGCAGGGGAATCAGGTAAACTATTTGTAAAGCATTTTGCATAACTAACTTCTAAAATCCGTATCAATGTTTTAACCTGTTTAAAAAATTTACATCCACTGAATGAATATTTCTGTACATCATTACAATAATTGCCAAACCAACACTTACTTCAGCAGCGGCCACTACCATTATGAAGAATACAAATAGTTGCCCGTCAGTTCCGGCTGTTGCGTTAATAGCGGCATTTTTCAGATGGTGCATTTTTGAAAATGCCACCAGCAACAGGTTTACTGCATTCAGCATTAACTCAATGCTCATAAAAATGATTATAGCATTGCGACGGGTAAGCACCCCCACAATACCAATACTGAACAAAGCGACAGATAGAAATATGTAATAATTTATCGGCATATTTTAAAAGCTTTTAGCTGTAAGCCTTTAGCCGCTAGCTAAAAGCTAACTGCTACCGGCTAATAGCATCTATCATTCTTTCTTTCCAATCACTATCGCACCTACCATTGCACTTAAAAATAAAATACTGCTTATCTCAAATGGTACTACGTAAGTCGTAAACAATTCTTTACCCAGGTTTTTAATCAACCCAATACTTCCTTCATTTACCAGTGCCTGTTGATTTTTAATATCTGTATCCTTTAATGCAGCAACCATTACCAGCAATAAACAACCGCCTGCTACCGCCCCGGCCATTTTCAACCATTTATTTTTCTGAGGCTCCGTTTCTTTATTCAGGTTCATCAGCATTATTACAAACAGGAACAGCACCATGATGGCTCCTGCATAAACGATGATATTTACTATTGCCAGAAACTGAGCATTCAATAAAATGTAATGTCCTGAAATAGTAAAAAAAGTAATAATCAACCAAAGTACACTATAGACAGGATTCTTGCTGGTAATTACCATCAAGGCACTGAAAATAGCCACTACTGAAAGAAACCAGAATAATATTTGAGTAATGTTCATTCCCACATCCCCTTAAGGGAGTAATTAGTTTTGTTTATTAATTTTTTTCCGCTCTGTCACCAAGAGCCTTCTGATATGCGTCCTTTTCATTTACCGGATGCGGAATCAGCAGGTCTTCTTTTTTATAAATAAATCCCTTTCGTCCATAATTAGCCGGTGCAAAAGTTTGCGAAAGATAAATCGCATCTTTTGGACAAGCTTCCTCACACAATCCGCAAAAAATACAACGCAGCATATTTATTTCATACTTCACCGCATATTTTTCCTCCCTATAAAGATGTTCCTCTCCCGGTAGTCTTTCTGCTGCTTCCATTGTTATTGCTTCTGCCGGACAAGCAACAGCACACAATCCGCAAGCCGTACAATTCTCTCTTCCTTCTGTATCACGGTTGAGCACATGCAAACCCCTGAACACTTTTGAATAAGTTCTCGTTTGTTCAGGATATTGTATAGTAGCTTTCTTTTTAAACAAGTGACTGATAGTAATACCCATGCCTTTGACAATATTCCAGAGATAAATACTCTCCAGAAATGTCATTGGTTTTCGGTCTACTTGTTTTGCTCTTTGTGTTAACATGTTGCCCTATCCCCAAAAGGGGATTTTAAATTTTCGCAAATATATTGTTATCAGTCCGTAAGTCGGGTGACCAAAAGACGGATAGAATTTTTCTTTATAATCGGTTTGTCATTCGGACTTCCAGACTTTTGGTCTTTCAGACTTCAGACTATTTATTCAACAACAACAAAACTGCCGCTGTAATAATCATATTCACCAATGCCAGTGGTATCAGTTTTTTCCATCCCAAATTCATCAACTGGTCATATCGGAAACGGGGAATTGTCCACCGAATCCATAAAAATAAAAAGAGCATAAATGCCACTTTTGTCATTAGCACACTAAAACTAATTAACGAAAGCAGCCAGGGCGCCAATCCCCATGATGCTTCATTTACAAATGGAATATCATACCCTCCAAAGAAAACAGTGACCATAACCGCACTGCTGATAAACATATTTATA
>JBARSW010000408.1:0-3312 GCA_049644925.1 Chitinophagaceae bacterium
GTCGATAAGTTTCTCAGTATTGATTCTTCCAAAATTCAAAAGAGTATCAGTTTTTTCACGGCTCAGAATATTAAAATAACTGAACCGTTCCATGTATTTATTCTTCAATGCTTCCAGCTCTTCAAAGAAAATAATAGAACTCCGGGTTTTATTTCCATAAACCAGGGTGAATTGACTTTGCAATTCAGTAGCCAGGGTGGTTTTAATTAATGAAAGAATAGGAGTGATGCCACTTCCAGCAGCAATAGCAACATAGTTTTTATTATTTTCAGGATTCAGCGGAGTATTAAACTTTCCGACTGGTTGCATTACTTCCAGCGCATCTCCTTTTTTTAATTGTTCATTAGCGAAGGTTGAAAATAATCCTCCTTCCACTCTTTTAATCGCCACTTTAAGTTCATTGTCTAATGGAGAAGAACAAATGGAATAGGTGCGGCGAATTTCTTCGTCATTAATCATTGCCCGCATGGTAAGACTTTGCCCCTGGGTGAATGAAAATTCTTTTTTCAATGCTTCGGGCACTTCAAAAAGTACAGATACACAGTCGGGAGTTTCTTTCTTTATTTCTTTAATGGCGAGGCGGTGAAAATGAATGGACATGTATCAAACTTTTTTTCTTAATCCGTCAATCATGATCATCAGCATATTATCTTCCAGTTCCTGTGCATTGATCTTGGCTTTGCTCCGGTGCCAGCTTTCAATACCGCTAACCGCATGGAGCATGATTAATACCGCTGTAGGTGCATCTATTTTCCGGATTTCATTCTTTGTAATGCCTTCTTCAATGATGGCGGCAAATTTTCTTCTGTAGTTTCTCCGTTGTGTATGAAAGTTGGACAAATAAGGTTCGTCAAGATGTTTCCACTCCCGGTCACTCACATATACTTCTTCATAGTTTTCTATCATCTGCTGTATATGAAAACGAAGCAGGGTATCGATTTTTTCAATGGAGGTTAAATTGCTGGCTTCAATTGTTTCAATATTAGTATAAAAAGTATTAGCTACATCAAAACAGATAGCTTCAAGAATTTCATTTTTTGAACGGATATGGTTGTATAGGCTAGCGGCTTCAATGCCTACCATTTCTGCAAGGTCCCGCATAGAAGTGGCGGCAAATCCTTTTTCCCTGAACATCATCGCAGCCCTGCGAAGGATCAGTCCTTTCTTGGATGCTTTTTTACGAATAGTTTTTGCCATACTCAAAGATAATAAACATAGCTTATCAGGGAGCTATACATTCCGTTTGGTTTTTCAGGCAGGAAAAATTCATGTAGGTTTGCAGGTTGATATGGCTGTCTGAAGTCTAAAGTCTTTAATCAGAGACATTTATTCCGGAAACCGCCTTATGAATCAAAGATTTTTTAATTAATTACTAATTTATTTTTTATGTCTCTTATTACTGTTGGTACAATGGCCTTTGATGCAATTGAAACACCCTTTGGAAAAGTTGATAAAATTGTAGGAGGCTCTGCGGTTTATGTTGCTTATGCAGCCAGCAATTTTGTAAAGCCTGTTCAACAGATTTCAATAATAGGTAATGACTTTCCCCAGGAAGAATTGGATGAATTAAAAAAAAGGGGAGTACACCTGGATGGAGTAGAAATTGTGAAAGATAAAAAGTCTTTCTTTTGGAGTGGCCGTTATCATGAAGACATGAATAACAGGGATACACTGGTTACCGACTTAAATGTATTGGCTGATTTTGACCCTAAAGTGCCGGACAGTTACCAGGGTGCTGAATTTCTGATGCTGGGAAACCTGGCTCCTAAAATTCAGTTGAATGTGATTCAGGAACTGAAGCACCGCCCAAAGATGATTGCTATGGATACGATGAATTTTTGGATGGAGATAGCCATGCCGGAATTAAAGATAGTTTTACGGTACATTGATATGCTGATTGTAAACGATGCAGAAGCCCGGCAGCTAACAGGTCAATTCTCACTGGTAAAAGCAGCTAAAATCATTATGACGATGGGCCCTAAATTCCTGATAATAAAAAAAGGTGAACATGGGGCTTTGCTGTTTCATGGTGATGATGTTTTCTTTGCACCGGCATTGCCATTAGAAGAAGTATTTGATCCAACAGGTGCCGGTGATACATTTGCCGGTGGTTTTATGGGACACCTGGCCAAAACAGGTGATATCTCCTTTGATAATATGAAACGGGGAATTATTGTAGGTTCTGCTATGGCAAGTTTTTGTGTAGAAAAATTTGGACCTACCCGGCTGAAGGAAATTAACCAGGATGACATCAATGGCCGCATTCAACAATTTAAAGATTTGGTGAATTTTGATATTGAGTTGGTGTAAACCTGATTTAATCAGATACTGTTATTGATTTTATAATGTTTCTAAAATCGATTCTCATTTAATTTAATTTTCTCGCCAGTACAACTACATTCTTAAACTGTTGTTTCTTCCCGGCCAGATTAAAAATTTCCGTAAAGATGATATAAGTGCCAACCGGTAATTTTAACCCTTTGTCATCAAGGCCATCCCAGTTCCAGTAACCTTTTAATCCTAAAGTGCTATTACGTACAAGGTTGCGGATGGGTCTTCCTGCACCATCAAAAATGGTGATGTTACCTATAAAACCAGGTTCAGTTACTTCATATTGAATAGTGGCAATATCATCCCGTCCATCATTATCCGGAGAAAAAACCTTTGGTGTCAGGGCTATCGTTGCATTTATGGTTGTTGGAAGTTTGTATTGAGAATTTTTATAAGTGGGTGTACCATATCCTGCCGTAGAAGCTGCACTATGCCAGTTAGTGGCATCTTGCGATGGGGCCGATGGATCAATGCGTTCCAGCGAAACACCTTCAGCATTATCAATCAGCCTAAAATGCCAGTCATCTTTATATTTTACTTCATCAATTACAATTCCCTGGAAGTTAAGTGTCACCACTGTTCCTTCATCATCAGAAAAAGAGGGCGGTGAAGAAATTACCAGCACATTATCAGGATTTTTGACAAGGTATTGTAATGCGAGATTATCAGCATCTTCTGTTACCACTAAATAATCTCCCGGGAAAATATAAAAGGGCACAGCACTCAGTGCTTTAATGGAACTCACAACACCACTGGTATTTCTATTGGCGATATACAATTTAGAAGCGTCAAATATTTTATTACTGTTGTTATAAAATTCCACATAATCATTTGCATTGCTTCTTGGGTTGAATAATATTTCATTAATTATCCATTCGCCGGCTGATGCATCTGATGGAAGACCAACTTTTACTTTCGAAGCAAGGCTTATTGTATTGCCTTTACAGTCTTTAATATTTGAAGCAGCAATGTTATAAACTG
>JBARSW010000409.1:0-5555 GCA_049644925.1 Chitinophagaceae bacterium
CAAACCAATCAATGGAATTACCTGGCACATCTCAAACGTTATTATGGCGCACTAAAGCAGGCGGGGGCGCCGGTTGATATTATCACCGAAGAAAAAGATTTTTCGAAATATCCTCTATTGATTGCACCAGCTTATCAATTACTTGATGCGAAATTGGTAGAACGCTGGAAGCAATATGTGTTAAATGGGGGACATCTTATTTTGTCATCCCGCACTGGTCAGAAAGACCGTAATGGTAAGCTATGGGAGATGAATTGGGCAGAACCTATTTATGATTTAATCGGAGCAAAGGTTTCGTTATATGATCTGTTACCTGAAAATGTTCAGGGAACAATCAAAATGGGGACAAGCTCTTTTAATTGGAATAACTGGGCAGATGTGCTTGAGCCGTTAAATGGAACAAGTGTTTGGGCTACATTCACAAACCAGTTTTACAAAGGCAAGGCAGCTGTTGTATCCCGTAAACTTGGCAAAGGAACTGTTACTTATGTTGGTGCAGATACAGATGATGGTAAGTTAGAGAAAGCCGTGGTGAACAGGATTTACAAAGATGCAGGTATTGGAACAGCTAATTATCCGGAAGGTGTAGTTGTTGAATGGCGTGATGGATTTTGGACAGGAGTGAACTATTCTGATTATCCATATACCGTTTCTATTCCTGCTTCAGCCAAAGTGTTAATCGGAAATAAAATAATACAGCCTGCAGGTGTCGTGGTTTGGAAAGAATAGAAGGCATGGTTTAAAAATGAAAAAAATAATTAAAAGGAAACGGATTTTTTTAATAGAATCCCCTCTGGATTTTTGAAGTTCGTAAAAGAAAACAAAGAAGTTGCCGTGGCCATATTATTGGGTAATGATCCGTAGAACTGTTATTACCTCTGCGTAGTTTTATGTGATGCAGCTACATTATTGCATATACTTCGATCAGGCTATAAAAATAGGAAAAATTTTGGACTAATTTATTACTCCATTTGATATTACTTCTCCAGTTCACTACTTAACAAAGGCCAGTCTTTGTTTTGCAAATGAGCGGTCTTCATCAACAGGGCAATTTTTTTTACAATTCTGGGGAACTTATTTGCAGTATTATTTTGTTCAGATGGGTCGGTTGTTAAATCATATAATTCGATGGGAGCATTATCATCATTATTTACATTTAACCGAACACTCTTCCAGTTCTTCCAGCGTAAAGCCTGCCTTCCATTATTTTCATGAAATTCCCAATAAAAATATTTGTGTTTCTTTTGTTTCCCTTTTTTCAATAATGCAGGTACAAGTGATATCCCGTCAGTTTTATTTTGATTTTTTATTCCGGCCAGGTCCATAATGGTGGGGTAGATATCCCACAGGGCAGCAGGTGCTGCATAAACAGTTTGCTTAATCTTACCGGGCCAGTATGCAATAAATGGAACACGGATGCCTCCTTCATATAAATCTCTTTTAATTCCCCTGTAAATGCCGCTACTTTCAAAAAAATCCGGGTCGCCACCATTTTCTCTATGTGGACCATTGTCGCTGCTAAAAATAATGAGGGTGTTTTCTAACAGACCTTTGTCTTTTATAGTGTTGACTATTTCACCAACATATTGATCAAGCCTGTTTACCATTGCCGCAAATGCAGCATGAGGATAGGCTTCTGGTTTTATATTATGTGTTCTTGTTTTCAATGCAGCTCCGGTAAGTGGTTGCTCATTAAATTTATGTTTATAATAATTGTATAGACTGTCATGTGGTACAATTACATCACCATGTGGTAAAGTGTATGGCAGATAAAGAAAGAATGGTTTTCCTGATGACTCTTTAATATATTTTAAAGCCTGTTCGTGAATTAATGCAGCTGAATAAATGGAATCGAAAGTTTTATTGATAGAGAGGTCAATTATTTCATGATTTTTCCAGAGATAAGCAGGAAAATAATCATGTGCCTGGCTCTGGTCATTATATCCATAAAATAAATCAAATCCTTTTTTGTTCGGGTCACCACTATTTTGATTGAAGCCAAGTCCCCATTTGCCAAATGCAGCTGTGGCGTAACCATTTTGCTGCAGCTGGGTTGCAAATGTGAGGATAGAATCCGGTAACGGAGTTTGCCCTTCTGGAGGAAACGATTTATTGCCACGAATAGGTGTATGACCTGTGTGTAATCCGGTAAGCAATGAAGCCCGGGAAGGGGCACATACAGAAGTGCCGGAATAAAAATGGGTAAATCTCATTCCTTGTGATGCCAGCAGATCAATCGCAGGAGTTTCGATTTTTTGCTGGCCATAACAACCAATTTCACCATAGCCCAGGTCATCGGCAAAGATGAAAATGATATTGGGTTTTTCTTGCGTTAATGCGCTTGAGGTTAAAAGCAGGCTAATTAAAAAAAATATTGTGAAATGAAATTTCATGCAATAGTTGTTAAAAGCTATTCAGGGTTTTAATTGTTTAAAGTTACTTTCAGAAGTCCAATTTCTTTTTTATCTGAATAAGGAATAATAAAATATTTATCCCCAACTGGCTGCGTCAGGGGCAGTAGATAATTATATGGATGGTATACGTTCAGTGAAACTGATTCAAGTTTATCCTTTTCGTTTGGATAAAGCATAATCAATCCTTTTTTATTTGCAGCAAGTTCTTGAACTAATAATAAGTAAGGGGTGTTTTTTAATAAAAATTGTGCATGAGGTGAGGAATGCAATTGGTTATAGCTGCCTTTATTTTTTACAAGACTGTCTTTTGCTTTTTCAAACTTACTGTTTAAAATTGTAAGGCGTATGGCACTAGGGGAATGATGGGTGGAATTACTGGTTGATGAATTATCATAGTAAACATATCTGTTGGTATTGGTAAGGAGTGGGTAGTAATTAGAATAATCATTTGTAAGTTGTACATATGTAGGTGATGTTGAAAATGATTCTATTTGTACAATGTAATCACTCTTGGCGGGAATGTTTGTAAAAGTCAGCCATCCGGCTGTTTTTGTTTTTTCAACCAAAAAGGTGGAAGCTGTATTGCCTCTAAAAATTTCGGGTATAGATTTGGCAGGATTAATCTCGGTTAAAACACTATCTAAACTTGCAACAAACATACCAGGCGCTGAGCCTTTATAACCAGAAGGCTTACTAAGCATTGCATAAACAAGAATATTTGAGTCAATGGAATTAAAGCGGATGGCCGGGTTCAGATAGATGTACTTGCCACTATCAAAATGCCTGAAAAAAAGCTTACTGTTCTTTGTATCAAGTTTAAACACTGTGAGTGTATTGTTTCCCTCTTCGTCTTTACTGGTTTTTAAAACATGCAGATAGTTGTTCCTGAAAGTAACTTCTTTTAGTACTTCATTCTCAGCACTGAATGGAAAAAGCAAATAGTTTACAACTGAAGCTCCGCTATCTGACTTTGGTCTTATAATTGCTGTTCTTATTTTTTTGATTTCTTTAATATAGGTAAGAGAAGTTAATACAAGATTATTATCTGCATCAAACATTTGAAAAGTAGCGACACTTCTGTTCCATAATGAATCTGCCGGGTTATTTACAATGTAAGAAATATTGGTGACAGCACCATCGCCTGTTATTTTTAGAAACTGATGATTATTTGGTTTTTGAGTATGAGTATATAAAATGTAGTAGTCTTTTAGTTGCAATAATCTTATAGCACATTTTTCAGTGAGTATGAAGTTTAACTCTAAAGTTTCCAGCAAGTGCAACTGGCTATTATAAACATAAATGGCTGGCTTGCTATTTTGGGAAAAATGAATAAGGTGATGAAAGCCACCAACATCAGCTACAAGTCTTATATCGCCACTCGAGGGTAGTTTTACAGGGGTTTTACTGTATTGAAATTTTTGTGCAGAAACGATTGTACAACACAACACCATGAAAACTGGAAACAACCAATGCTTTTTCATGTGTTTATTTTTGTTTTAGAAATTTGTAACATAGTATATCCACAAAAATTATCATCGCTGTTCAAATAAATTAGCTCGATAATTTTATGGATATTTCATATGTATTAAAAAAGAAACTGATTTTACTTTAAAGTAACTACTTATTGTGAAATCAATATTAACCTCAAACAGAATAGTGTCATTTTTAACTTTTTTTTATTTCACTGATTCATATATCTCGGCTTCAATAATACTTAATCTTCCTTTACTATTTGCATCATTTCTGCTTACACCATCATCTAATTTTTTCCCTGAAACTTCGGTTGTTGTTGTTCCTGTTAAACTGCTTGAAGTCACTAATTCTATCCTCACATTTTTGCCGGATATTGGTTTGCAGAAAATATTACAATAACCAAGACTTGTTGGTGTATTGCCTGCATATACTTCCTGTCCATCAACCAAAATGCGGATGGGATAGGATCGGCTGCGGAAATTATTCAGCTTTAAGTTTATTTCACTGATAACTGCACGGTTTTCTAATTCATATTCAATCCATGCGGTGGATAAATTTCCATCATTATACCAGTCTGTCAGTTCATTATCATCAAAACTAAAAAAGGAACTATCGCTGTTTGAACCTGCATTTGCCTTAATTATTTTTAATGCTTTCCGGCTTTGTACAAAAGAAGGAGTAGAAGGAGTGGGGCCTCTATCCAGGTTATTGCTTAATCCGTAAGATGGTAATTGAATGCTCAACCCATTTTGTACGACTACAGCTGTTGTTTTTAATTGCACCACTGCTGATTGTAATCCATCTGCTAAGGCCATAAGTTTTATTGAGCCTGGTTTTGTTGTGGAGCGGATGATTACCCGGTTAACACCACATTCAACAGGTAATGATTTAGATAAAATATAATTATCAGGTCCCTGTGCCATGCCACCCCGCCATTCCGCTTCTCCTTCCAGTTTAAAATTAA
Organism: Chitinophagaceae bacterium; assembly: GCA_049644925.1. GTDB lineage: Bacteria > Bacteroidota > Bacteroidia > Chitinophagales > Chitinophagaceae > JJ008. The sequence goes on from JBARSW010000409.1 coordinate 4,852, forward strand.
TCATGTTCATTGCGATGGGGCAGCGATTGCCTTTTGAATCCACAACTTCTACTTCAATCAATGAAACGTCATGGCCATTGGCCTGCATTCCTTTAGGATGTGTAAGGGCTTTTAGTCTTAAAGCAACCGGATGGCCTGCTGTTGATTTTTCGGTACTGCAAATTTGTTTTCCATTTTTATCGTATCCAATTGCTTTGACAGTTCCACTTTGCCATTGAACATTTTTAAATGTATATAGGAAACGACTGCTTTGCTCACCAAAGCCCAATGATTTGTTATTGATAAACAATTCCACTTTATCGGTCGTTGAAACAACATACATATTCTTTACAGTGGTATCGCTGTAATTCCAATGGCCAATGATATGTATGCCCTGTTTCTCCACATCAACCCAGCCATTCCACATTATCTGGTGTACAAAGAAATTTTCTTTTTTGATTCTTAGTGCATCCACTTCGCCACTGCGGCGATAATTCTCTGCCCCACGGTGATGGGTATTGGTTTCTGAGAAAATAATATTTACACCACCCGAACTTACTCGAGTTCCAGTACCAGGTCTTTCTTTCCAGAAATCGTTCCAGCGAACAACATTTTCTATGGCATGTGATTCCTGGTTGCGGTTATAGCTTTTTGCAGGTTCTCCTTTATGCAGTGGTCCGTCGCCATCTTTATGATAGGGTGGTGAATAATCGTCCCAGTATTTC
>JBARSW010000410.1:0-1736 GCA_049644925.1 Chitinophagaceae bacterium
GTTTCTTTGAATGCAATAAATAATATATCCCAAACGGTGCAGCTCTCAAATATTACAGCAGACGAAAATGGTGCAGTATTTATTAATATTAATGCTGGTGGTGCATCGCCTTACGGATACATTGGTGCGTTAGTGATCCAGGGATATACTTCTGGTTCGACCGGAACAGGTGGCGGTGGAGGAACAGGCAGATCTTTAATACCTGAAATACCAGCTCCCCTTATTACTACAACTGCAACTCCAGTTATCCCCGTTCAGGTTTCAACACAACCTGCCAGCAGGGGAGGTATTGAGGTGCAAGAGGTATCAGAGAATTCAATTGCAGTATATCCTAATCCGTTTAATGATGATGTGACTTTGAAAATGGCACTTACAGCACCAGCAGCGAAGCTGACAGTTATTGTAACTGATGCTTCCGGAAGAATAGTATTCAGAAGGGAACTTGGCAATGTGGCATCTGGTGTAAGTATCTTTAAGCTGGGATTGAATGGAAACAGGATGCCTCCGGGTATATATTTTATAAGAATGACTGGTTTACCCGGCGAAAAGTATGAAACGATCAGATTATTAAAAGTCAATAAGTAGTAAGAAGATTACTTTTTGAAGTAATAGAATGCTAAACTAAAGTGGCCGCTTCAGTAAATTGAAGCGGCCACTTATTTTTAATAAGTAAATAAAGTTAGTGATAGTTAATTCCGGCTTTTCCGGGTAACCAGCAGAAACATTTAATTTTTATATAAATAGAAACATGCCTGATCGCCTTCTTTCGTACTATTTAGATTTTCTGATTCTTTCGAATAGTTCTGGATTTGCTTTTCGGAAAACAATTCCGTCTCATCCATCAAGGGTATGTTCTTCAGGTATTTCTCGCTTCCGGTAAATTGTAAGGAATAGGAATCAAATAAAACATCCATTAGCGTAAAACCGGACTGTTCACTTAAAAGACTGATACTTTTTGTTGTGTGCAGGAAGAAATGCCGGGGTGCATCAAGTTGTACCCAGTTTACTCCATATTTTTTCCATGCATAGCAATCAGCTACCGGAATACGTATGATTAATTGTCCCTTATTATTGAGAAGTTTATACAATTTTTTCAGAATAGTTAAAGGTTCATCCATATGCTCAAAAGCATGATGAAGCATAATGAGGTCATATTTATCTTTTAAATCTTCAATATCTTTTTTATGAATAGTTATACCGCATTTGTAATTAATATCATTTTGTATATAGGGATCTACGCCTGTCAGATCTCTGAATCCGTCATTGTACATTTTTAAAAGTAATTCACCAGCGCCGCATCCAACATCTAAAATCCGGGAAGTACTTGTGATTGTATTTCTTTTTATCCATGGATAATAACTTCTGTATTTTTCGGCTATTATCTTCCCCGCCAGGCTGTTTCCCTGCAGGTAATAATCAAGTAGTCTCTGTTTTAATTTCCTTTTTAAGGTCTTTGTAAAGGAGGTTTGGATCAGGTGCTCTTCCCCCTTGGTCTGGTAAGAATAATAATTTTCAGGATAGTATTTGGTTATATCTTTCGGGGGATCCAATAGCTGTAAGCAGCGGCAACTGGCACATTCAAGATATTTAAATTCATCCCTGAACCCAAACATCATTTCTTTTGCGTTAAATATTTTATTATTGTAACTGTTACCACAAACTTTACAGCTAACCATTTTTTTCAACTAATGTAAATAAATTATCTGGCAAAAGCAATTACATTGTTTGGCTTATGG
>JBARSW010000411.1:0-1814 GCA_049644925.1 Chitinophagaceae bacterium
TAACACTTAAATATACGAACCAATATCTACATCTTTAAAAATTAACACATTGATTTTCATCAGCTGCGATGTCGCCTTTTTGTATTGTCGTGTCGCCTTTCTGTATTTATAATATCTCACCTTTAAGCCACAAATCATCTAAAGGACTGCTAATTTGTATCAGCTTTTCTTTACTTACATGGGTATATCTTTCAGTGGTTTTGATGCTGAAATGACCAAGTATGTCTTTAATATAACGGATGTCAATTCCTTTTTCCAGCAAATGGGTTGCAAAACTGTGACGCAAACTGTGAAAAGTTATGTCCTTTCGGATGCCAGCAGTTTCCCGGGCCCGTTGGAAAACTTTTTGTGCCGATCGGGATGAATAGGGTTGCGCCGGCACGTCACTTTCAAAAAGATATACAATAGGTCTCGGTTTTGTTTTTTTAATATAGGCCCTTAATACATCCAGCAATACAGGGCTTAGGTTTACATACCTGTCTTTCTTGCCTTTTGCTGCCACCACTTTAATCTGCATTCTGTCGCTATTAATATACTCCAGTTTTAGATTAACAACTTCACTGACCCGCAATCCTGCACTATAGGCAGTAAATAGAATCGCTTTATGTTTAATGTTTGAAATGGAATTAAACAGCCTCGTTATTTCCTTTTCTCCCAATACATTCGGAAGAATAAACTGTTTTTTTGGCCTCGGTATTTCCCAGAAAAACTTTTCTCTTTTTAATACCTGTTCATAATAGAATTTCAAGGCATTTATCCTGCTATGCAAGGTGTTCTCCTTCAGTTGTAATTTTTCATAACAATAAACAAGGTACCTTTTCAAATGGTCAGGCGTAAGCTGGTCGGCAGGTATATCCTTTAGTATGCCGAGCAGTTGCGCCATTTCGTTCAGGTATGTTTTAATGGTGGATGGGCTATAAGCCTTCAATTTCAGATGCTGGTGCATGGCAGGTATTATATGTCCATTTACCCCGCCAATCTTTTCTTTCTTGTAAACCAAATCCCTTTTATTAAGCCATGCAGGAGTTACCTGATGGTTAACCGGGACAACAATTGTTTTCGCCGCATCACTCTTTTTAATTACAGTTCCAGGTTTAATTGTATCCGATTGCTTTTTATTTTTCTTGTCCGCCAGGTATTGATGCAGGGCTGATTGTTCCAGGGTAGCCAGTCCTTTCAGAGCAAAAAATATCTTGTTATAATTTTCTTTGCTAAGAGGGGCATACCAGCATTTATTGCTGCCGCTGAATTTTACCACACCTGTTTTATGTAATGCTCCCTGTATGTTGAAATTGATTTCAAAGTAGATGCCAATACATTCTTTGTTCCTGTGTTGCAGCGGCTTTAGAATAACTTCTTTCATCAGATAAAGTTTGTCCGATGAATTTACTAAAACTAATTAAAGTGCAATGCACCAAATAAAAAGCCAAAAAGTGTTAGGAGAAATTTTTCCAATATCATTTGCCTTTCCCCATTTCGTTGGGCTATAGCCTCTCGTACAAAGTCCGCAGTTTCTCCCTCGTCATTATCTTTTCCCAATCTGCCCCCAATGCATTTTCCCAGAGCGGCTTCATACCCATGCTTACGTTTATCATTGTTGAAAAATCATCATCGCTTAATCCTTTGCAGATGCCGGTGGGTATTTCAATCTTGTTTTTCTCCACCATATATTTAAACTCCTTTACCCCGGCAGGATAATATTCCTCCAGGTGGTTCATCACAATGCAATTGCCAATACCATGTTTGGTTCCCAGCAAATAACTTAATCCATAGCTAACTGCATGCGCCACACCTACCTGGCTGTAAGCAATACT
>JBARSW010000412.1:0-6817 GCA_049644925.1 Chitinophagaceae bacterium
TCGTTGCCCACCCGGCCGCTCACCATTCTTACATCTGCTAATAAAGGTTATGGGCCGGAAGCTTATGAGCTAAACGTGGTGGACTACCTGGTAAAACCATTATTACTGCCAAGAACGTTAATGGCAATTAACAGGGCAGTTGAGTTATTAAAACAAAAAAATGTAGTAGTGAATGAGGTGGAGAGTGAACATATTTTTATTAAAGAAAATAAAGTCATACGTAAACTGCTTATCGATGATATTTTTTTACTGGAATCAAAAGGGGATTATGTAAAAATTTATACTGCGGAAAAATACCATATTGTTCATGCTACATTGAAATTATTAGAGGATAAATTGCCACAGTCAAAATTCATGCGGGTTCATCGCAGCTTTATTATTTCGATGGAAAAGATAGATTATATAGAAGAGAATATCCTCTACCTCAATAGTATACCTGTTCCTCTTTCAGAATCTTACAGGAATATATTTCTGAAAAAATTAAATCTTTTGTAGGAGAAGAATATTTATGAAAAAGCCTGGTAATTTTTTCTGGTGGATTGTGTTGTTCGCTGCGGGGATTATGATTACCATTGCCATTGCACAGGTAATTACCCAGAAATCTTTTACTGATTTACAAGAAGGAAACAGTCAGGCAACTATCACCTTTAAAGTAAATAACCGGTTACAGGAAATGGTGAATCTTGCTTTTGAACTGGAAAATAAAATATTAAGTACAAAAACCAGTAATTTGTTATCAACCCGGAAAGGGATAAAAGACTCATTAACCCGCCTTGGCTATAATACAGATGTATTAAAAAAAATATGGGCCGATACCACAAAAATTTCCTCCTTAAATAAGCTGGTAAAATTTGTAGATAAACAGGTTGAACTTTCTTTTGGTATACTTTCCGCAGCTGAAAAAAAGAATAATCAGTTACAACAACGTTTGTCAGACTCATTGAAAAATGATCACCTGGGAGATAGTATTTATGCTGAGGCCATTTCATTTCAAAAGGGGCTGGAGCAAAACCTCGGGGCTACATTAGAGCAAAATAATAAAGCAGCCTCTCAATTATCTTTACTTAACAGGTTGCTCGCAGCAATCGCTTTGATTTCTGTATTGGTACTGGCTACCATTATCATCAGAAGGCAGGTAAAACAGCTATTACTTATCAAGGATCTGGAAGTTGCCCGAAAAACTGCTTTACAATCAGCTGAAGCAAAAGACCAGTTCCTGGCAAACATGAGTCATGAAATAAGAACTCCCCTGAATGCCATAAAAGGGTTTGGAAAGATTCTGGCAAAAACCCCTTTGACAGCAGATCAGCAGAAATATGCTTCCATAATTTCTATAGCCAGTGAAAACCTGTTGAATATCGTAAATGATATTTTGGATTTTTCAAAAATTGAAACCGGAAATCTTGTTCTAAAGAAAAAAGCATTTCATCCGGTACAGATTATTTCTGAAGTGGAGATGATGTTTACTTCTTTGGCCCAGGAAAAAGAACTAGGGCTTATTTTCTCAGTAGATGCTTCAATGCCAGGTAGTTTGAAAGGTGACCCGGAAAGATTAAGACAAATCCTGGTAAATCTGCTCAGTAATGCCATTAAGTTTACTTATAAAGGGGATGTAAAATTAGAAGTAGTGGTAAAAGTTGCAAAAGAGAATGTGGTTAAAGTAAAGTTCGATGTTACGGATACAGGTGTGGGAATTCCCCCGGAGAAAATTGATATAATTTTCGAACGGTTTGAACAGCTGGATTATTCTTTTACCCGTCAACACGGAGGAACCGGACTGGGTCTTGCCATTACAAAGAAACTGGTAGAAGCAATGGGTGGAAAGATCAATGTAGTAAGCGAGGTTAATAAAGGTTCCAGGTTTACCGTTGAAATTGAATTTGAAAAAATAAATGAAAATGCCATCGGCACCAAAAAATTTGTACCGGTATTTGAAATAGAAAATGTTTCATTGGACAAAATGCAGGTACTGGTAGCAGAAGATAATAAAATGAACCAGTTGCTGGTTAATAGCATTTTGGAAAAATATGAAATTTGCACTGAAGTAGCAGAAAATGGAGAAGAGGCAATTGAAATGGCATTAGAAAAAAAGTATGATCTTATTTTAATGGACGTACAGATGCCCAAAACCGATGGCATTACTGCAACCAGGAAAATAAGGGAAAGAATAGGTATGGATCTCCCGATTATTGCTATGACAGCCCATGTACTTGCCGGTGAAAGGGATAAATGTATTGAAGCAGGCATGAACGATTACATTACCAAGCCTCTGGATGAAGAAGAACTGGTGATTATACTAAAACGATATTTTTCAATTAATAAAAAAAATAGTCAGGTAAATGAACTTTTTTTGTTAGAAGCACCTTGGTTAAATAATATTTTTTTGAAGAGTATATGCAATAATGAAGAAAAGAAGATCAGGGCAATTCTTAAGGAATTGCAAAAGGAATTGCCCATTGAGATTAAAACATTGAGAGAGTTACTGAAAAAAAATGATATAACCCTATTGAAGCGATTTTGCCATCATGTGAAATCAACTTTGTCGCCATTGGCGATTAATGCTGAACCGTTTGTTTTATTAAACCAGTTTCAGGAGGTACTGGCAGGAAGTAATGAATTTTCGTTATTACAAAAACTTGGAAATCAACTTATCGATTCCCTTCAAAGTATTTATGAAAGACTGGACACAATTTTATCAGAAAAAGCAGCTGGCAAATAACATTTCATTAAATTTGCTATATTATTTTTTGTTAATATATTTTGAAAACCAGACAAGGCCATATTATTGGAATTGATACTGTAAATGATCAGTACTTTTTAGCCAAAAAAGCACTGGGTATTATTTGGTTTACCGGTGTGATTTGTATTGCCATAATTTCAATTTTTTTCATCAATACATCTTCAACAGTCCCCAAAAATGATACCATTAAGTCGGGTAATGCAAATACTGATATAAGCTCAATAGATCAATTGCTCTTAACCTCGGAGGAGTCATTGCTGGAGGATAAAAAATCATTTGTAAACGGTGCGTTAAGGTTTCAGTGGCGAAACCAGGTGCCTGACCTGAACCAGGAAAATAACAGAACAATTTTGTATGATAATATTCTGAAGAAAAAACTGCAGCGGTTACCAAGAACACTGGTTTCTGATTTTTCTGTAAAACCGGTGCCTAAATAAATACATTTTTATGAGTATAAAACTAAATCTGGTAATTTTTTCTTTAAGTATGTCAGCGATTTCCTGTGTTGGTGTTAAAAAAATGACAGAAGCAAGGGAAAAGCTGGGTGTGATTAAAGAAGCCCAGTCCGTAGAAGTAAATCAACTAAAACAGATGGCAACAACTTCCGACAAAAAGTTGAGTGAAAATAAAATTGATAGTATCATCAGTAACAGATTTGCTTTCCGGGTTGGAAAAATAAATAAACAGATTGATTCAGTTTTAACGGAGATAACAGTACTGGACAGCCTGATGGAAAATAAAAAGGAATTTAAAAAAGCTTACAAAAAGATTATTATTCCAAAATTAGCTTTACTGGATTCTTTCAGAAAGGAAAATACAAAACGCAGCCAGGTATATATAATGTTGGAAGACGGGTTGAATACGGCTACGTATACCTTATTTGACCTTGCCGCCTTTTTTGGTCCTGGTAAATATGCTATACCTCCTGATAAAGTAGAAATAGCCGCCAATTCATTTTCGCCTTTGGTTGATTCAGTACTTAGTTTTTCCAATAAGTATAAAAATTTCTCCCAGAAAGCTACATTAGTAATTCTTGGTTTTGCCGATGGTACCGGGTTTGACCCGCAAAGTGCACTATATACCGAATTAGCCGGTTTAATTGGCAGATCAGATGTTTCAAAAGAAGACTTAAATAAAAAACTTTCGGAATTAAGGGCGGAAACACTCATCAATCAGTTAAAAAGTCAGTTTATCAAAAAACTAGGTGGCAAAGAAGAAACAGAGACAATTAAAGTGGAATACCTTGGTCATGGAAAGGGGGAACTGCTTCCTTTCAAATCTATTACCGATTACAGGCTTGATGATGAAAGACGCAGAATAGTACTTTGTTATTGGGCTGTTTTGCCAGATTAAACTATTAGAATCCGAGACTCACCTTAAAATAATCCTGCTTTGTCGAAATATTTTCCAAAAAAAATCGAACATGATTATTTTAGTATTGCTTTTAAGGTAAAGTGGATGAACTATAGCCGGGGTTGAAATTATTTGGTCGTAAATCAACTCACTTTATCATCATTATTTCAGGGATAATGATTCTAATTATAAGCAGTTAGTATAATAAATAAATTTTCCACTTTTTTATTGCAACATAATGCCTCCCCATTACAATACGTATTGACTGATAGCAATCGTATGTTTCAGTAATCTGAAAAAACCGGGTGTATTTAAGTGAAGTTAAAAATTAATTAATTATGACAATCATTGATATATTGGGTGACGGAACGGTTTACCCTCCTTTAAGAAAGCAGGACCTTATCATTAGAATTCAACAGGGTAAGATTTGTGTTGGCCGGTTCGACAGACAAAATTTTATGACTGATTCAGAAAATTATCTGAATGAACCAGTAAATGCTGCAGATTTGAAGGCAGATGCAATTGCTTTCATCAGTGCAGAAATGCCCGGATTATTCAGGAAAATACAGACTGTTCACCTTATATGCCCTACTAAAATTTCTGCTAAAGCAGAGTGGCAAACATTCGTTGCAATCAATTCATCAATATTCACAATATAGAGGGTATCAGTACAAGAGTTTAATACTACTTTCTTTTTAAGATACACTGGAGTTACCGGGTAAATTCAACGGAAAGAATAGTGCATTCAGCGATAAATTTTACCGACTCAACGAAATTTATTCATTACATATCAGCCAATTCATCTATTTGCATCGGAAGTGTTTATGGTTAATTCCGGAAAAGGCTTCAATGAGAACAGATTGTAATAGCATTTGGATTTCTATTCAGAAGCCTTACTCTTGATACTCATTGAAAGCCCCCGGAAAATTTAGTCTCGGCAGGGAATTTCATCTACAATTAAGATAAGCACTAAGAAATACCCGTCAATAAATTACCCCCTGTGAAAATTTTAAAAGCTTCTGATTTCAGAAGCTTTTACTTTTGTATTTTATTCAATGTTATGTTCCTCAAGAAACTGTCTTTTGCTATTTCTTTTTTTTTAGTAATTGGTATTTTGCAGTTCTTTATTCTTTGTAATCAAAAAAGAATAAACCATGAAAACGCCGTTAACAGCCTGGTAAAATTAGGCCGGTACCTGTTTTTTGATCGAAGGTTATCTCTTAATAATACCCGCAGTTGCGGTACCTGCCACAATCCCCAGTTTGCTTTTACAGATGGGTACAAAAGATCTTTTGGGATATACGCCGATCTGCACCAGCGAAATACACAACCTGTCTTTAATCTGGCTGCATATAAATACCTGACAAGTGCAGATTCATCATTTCATACTGCCTTGCAACAGATGAATAATCCATTGTTTAGTATTGACCCGATAGAAATGGGTGTAAAAGGCAATGAGGAGTTAATACTGGGAAAAGTTAAAACGGATAGCTTCTACAAAGAGCTGTTTGCAAAATCTTATCCCGGAGATGCTGACCCCATTTCCTGGGCATCTATCAAAAATGCGATCAGCCAGTTTATGTACACTATAAAATCGAACAATTCACCTTATGATAAATTTATAAAAGGAGATAGTACAGCTTTTACAGCAGCTCAAAAAAACGGAATGCAATTATTCTTTTCAAAAAAATTAAACTGTGCTGCCTGTCATGGTGGAAATAATTTTTCTGAACCTTCATTTCTGAACTCAGGCGGCGATACCTTATTTTATTATAATATAGGCTTGTATAATACCGATGGCAAGGGAAGCTACCCTGAATATGACCAGGGGTTATATCAGCATACAAAACAAATAAATGATATGGGTGCTTTCAGGGTTCCAACATTAAGAAACCTTGCTTTTACCGCACCTTATTTTCATGATGGTAGTGCCCGGTCATTGGAGGAAGTAATTGATGTTTTTGTACGGGGAGGAAGAAAAATTTCAACAGGGTTGTATAATGGAGATGGGGCTGTAAATCCTTTTAAGCTTCCAATTATTTCAGGATTCAGTATTACACCTGTTGAAAAAAATAATCTCTTGCTTTTTTTAGCAAGCCTCTCAGACAGTTCTTTAATAACAAATCCAAACTACATAAACCCTTTTACCGAAGATGAAACAAAAAAGAAATAGTATTTTGCTGCAAATAATAATAGCTGTGAAAAAAAACCTGCTTTTTCTATTGATATGTACAGTCATTATCTCCTGCCGAAATAAATCAGGAACTTCTGCCACTACAGAAGAATATGGGGATGATGTGATAAAATCAGTACTGATAGATGCTGATTCATTAAATACAGCCCCATTTGTTGCCAGCAGGGTAGAAGCTATTAAAGCCGCATTACAACAGCCGTTGCCGGTTTTGCTTTGTGGCGATTCTCTTAATGAAAATCAAAAAGAAGCACAACGATTAGCACTGCAGGATACTGTCTTTATGCAATTCGTAAGAGAAATAGGAAGTAATAAGCCGATGAGAAGTGAAATTTTTGGAGTGTATCCTGCCCGGCAAAGTGATATGGGATTTGTAAAAACCGCCTTTTCATTACCCGATTGTTATCGGGTAGAAATGTATAACTACGCCATTAACTTATCCAGCACTGCCATTGTTGATGTAAAACAACAAAAAGTACTTTCAAGTACATACCAGGAGCAGGCACAACCGGATATTCCAAAGCATTTAATTG
>JBARSW010000413.1:0-12713 GCA_049644925.1 Chitinophagaceae bacterium
ATGGCATAGGTGATTTAGCAGCTGTTATTAATAAAGTAAAAGACAAAGATGTAGATGACCTGTGTGAAGTTTATAACAAAGAATACAAACTCGTTGCATCATTAAAGAAAAATGGTAAGCAACATCATTCGTTACGGGATGCTGCAAAAATTGAATTGGGTTTACGTAAGTTTTTAAAAGAAGGAAACTTTAAAGGATACACAGACACTTTTGAAGATCTGCATGGACTATTGCAATTACCCGGAATTGCCACGCAAAGATTAATGGCAGATGGATATGGTTTTGGCGGAGAAGGCGACTGGAAAACTGCGGTGCTGGTAAGAGCAATGAAAGTGATGGGGCATGGTTTACCTGGAGGTAATTCATTTATGGAAGACTATACTTATCATTTTGAACCGGGCAACAATATGGTATTGGGTTCACATATGTTGGAAATCTGCCCAAGTATTGCTAACGCAAAACCATCTTGTGAAATACATCCACTTGGAATTGGAGGGAAAGAGGATCCTGTAAGATTGGTCTTTAATGCAGATGGCGGAAATGCTTTAAATGCATCTTTGATTGATATGGGAAATCGTTTCCGCTTGTTAGTAAATGAAGTACAGGCAGTAAAACCTAAAAATGAATTACCTAAACTACCTGTTGCAAGAGTTCTTTGGAAACCAATGCCAGATATGGCAACCGGATGCGCTGCATGGATTTATGCAGGGGGTGCACATCATACTTGCTACAGCCAGAATTTAAACAGCGAATGCCTGCAGGATTTTGCAGAGATGGCCGGAATTGAAATGGTGTTAATCAATAAAGACACCACAATCTATAATTTAAAAAATGAATTGAGATGGAGTGAAGTAGCTTTCAAATAAATTTATTAAAGTACTTTTCTTAGCTGACATTTTATAAACAAAATTAAATTTCATTATGAATGCTGGATTCACAACAATTGACTACCTTATTTTTATTGCCTATGCAATAATAATAGTAGGATTTGGGCTCTGGATTTCAAGGACAAAAAAGGGGGAAGAAAAAAATGCCAAAGATTATTTCCTGGCTGGTGGAACATTGTCCTGGTGGGCCATTGGTGCTTCTCTCATTGCTGCCAATATCTCTGCCGAACATTTTATCGGGATGTCCGGTTCTGGTTATGCCATTGGGCTGGGTATTGCTGCTTATGAGTGGATAGCAGCAATCACTCTAATCTTGGTTGCCAAATACCTGCTGCCTCAAATGATAGAAAAGAAAATTTTCACTATGCCACAATTAGCAAAAGAAAGGTATGGCGAAGGTGTAAGCTTCTTCTTTTCTTTCTTTTGGTTATTAGTTTATGTATTTGTGAACCTGACTTCTGTTGCCTGGTTGGGTGCATTGGCGATGGACCAGATATTGGGAATTCCTATGATTTACGGAGTACCCGGTTTATTGATTTTTGCAGGTATATACTCAATTTATGGTGGCTTAAAAGCAGTAGCCTGGACAGATGTGATACAGGTTATTTTTCTTGTGGGAGGTGGTTTAATAACAGCATGGTTTGCATTGTCGGCTGTTGGTGACTCCGGAAGTGCTATTGATGGTTTTGGAAAAGTACTTGGAGCCATTCGTTCTGATGTCAATGATCTTCACTTTAATATGATTATCAAAGAGGGTGTTGCATCTATTGCTGATGGTGCCGGTGGAATGAAAGATCCTTTTATGGACCTTCCAGGGCTGGCCGTAATTTTTGGTGCAATGTGGCTTACCAATATTGGTTACTGGGGATTTAACCAATACATCATACAAAAAGGTTTGGCCGCTAAAAATTTAAAAGAGGCAAAGAAGGGGTTGATTTTCGCAGGTTATTTAAAAATATTAATACCGCTAATTGTTATCGTACCCGGCATTACAGCCTATGTATTATTCAAACATCCGGAATTAGGAACTGCTGTTTCATCTACCCTTAATGGAACAATTGATAAAGCAGACCAGGCCTATCCATGGCTACTGAGAAATTTTGCACCGGAAGGTATCCGTGGTTTGGCATTTGCGGCTCTAGTTGCAGCCGTTGTATCATCATTAGCTTCTATGTTGAATTCAACATCAACCATTTTCACAATGGATATTTATAAGGCCCATATTAATAAAGCAGCAAATGACCGGAAGCTGGTTTTTGTCGGCCGGATTGCTGCTATGGCAGCCCTTGTGATTGCAATGTTTGCAGCAAAACCTCTGTTAGGAGGATTAGATCAGGCTTTCCAATATATTCAGGAATATACAGGCTTCATTTACCCGGGTGTGGTTGTAGTATTTGGTATGGGCATACTCTGGAAAAGAGCCACAAACAGGGCCGCATTGTGGACAACAATTGCCACATTACCAATGGGTATTTTAATGAAAGCATTGTTACCCGACCTGCCATTTATTATCCGGATGGGATATGTATGTATGATACTGATTTCCCTGGCAGTAATTCTGACACTAACAGATAATAAAACGGTAAAAGCAGATTATATAAGCGATGAGAACAGAAAAAAATTATTGATTGGAGGAAAAATATTTGCGGTTTTAGCTGCAATTACATTGGTTGCAGGTCTTATTTGGGGCACAAACCTTTTTGGAATGAGCATGATGAACTGGGGATTTCATTCAATATTCATGATGACATTTCTTCTGGCTTTCCTTGCTATTATCCTTATTACTAACGCAACCGGAAAGACAAAAGATCCTAAAGCTTACGAATATAATCCCAAGTTATTTGAAACAGACCGTGGGTTCTTATTTGGAGCAATGGGCATTGTAATTATTATGGTTGCTCTATATGCTTATTTCTGGTAAAAATTTTTTCATAAGCAATCGTTAAGTTCAGCCGCTGTTTTTACAGCGGCTTTTTTAAACCCTGATATTGAATTGTAAGATTGGGTTTAAAACAAAAAGGCTCCAAAGGAACCTTTACTTATTAACGGAGATCAGTCCCGATAGCTATCGGGATGAACTGCTTTCCGCCGCGCCATATTTGAATCAGCTGCTTTAAACGTCTGAGTTTGAAAAATTGCAAAAAGCAATACGAAACGATCTTGCAGATGAATTGAGTGAATATGCTCTCCGAAATATTTAAAAGGAATCAGACCATTAATGAGATTCCGTTTAACTTCCAGATTACCAAAGCAACATGAGTCACTTTACAATAAAAAAGCAATACCAAAATATGAATCTTTATACTGCCCTCCTTCCGGAAATAACTCTCAAAATAACTGCTATAATGGCAATAACTAATAACACATGAATGATGCTGCCAGCATGGAACCCGAGAAAACCAACCAACCATGATATAATTAATACCACTGCTACTACATAAAGTACATTACTCATAAAAAAAGGTTTTTAATAAATTGACGTTAAAGAACATAATTAAACAAATCAATATCCGGCAGGTAGAAAAAAGAGGCATAGTTATATTCAGTGGTACCCCAAACATGTTGCGAACCGAAATTAACACTAGTACTCCCCCTGAGTTGAGCCGCAACAACCTGGAATATAAAGCCGCCAAAAATGAATGCTACTATCAGAAATGTTTTTTTCATTTTCTAATTGTTTCCAAAATTTGATTGCCTGTGTTTTTATTAAATAAATTACCTGCCGGATTGATTCTGTGCCTTATAAAGCTTCTATTATTTTATGCAATTCTTCTTTAGATTTTCCCAGTTTAATCTGAAGTTTTCCTAACATTTCATCTTTTTTACCTTCTGCATACATCAGGTCATTATCGGTTAAAAGTGCAAACTTCTTTTTGAGTTTTCCTTTTTGTTCATTCCAGTTTCCTTTTAATTCTGTCTTGTTCATTTTATTCATTTTAAGTGTGAAGGAATTTTCACTTCATAAAGGTGTGTCATTAAATTACCGTTATCATTACACAGTTACATCAAAGAGTTATAACATTCACACATCACTGATGATCATCTCTACCTGGTAAGGTATTTTTCCATTCATATTTTCTGGTAAAATAAAATGCTGTTAGTTGTCTTTAGCGGATGGAACATTATTCCCGAAAATCTTCGTCCAGGTCATTATGATTGTCTCCTCCAATACTATAATAATTGTTTTCCTCATCCTCACTTCCTACTGCTTCATCCTGGTCATCTAAATCGGAGCCTGGCACATCCAGGTCATCTCCGGGAAGATTATCTTCAATTTTTTTTCCATTGCTCTTTCCATACTTAATTATCTCATTAAACCTTTCACCGGCTGAAATATTTTCCATATTTACATTACTCTCCTTCTCACTAAAGATAAAAATATCTTCACTGTCAGGATAGGAAATATCAGCAGGAAGATTCCCTTTAAATTCAGTCCTGGTAATTTTTTGCGGAAGTTTTTTCTTGTTCATACTTTATAGTTTAACAGGTAATCCAGAATGAACCAAATTGCAACAATAAAAAGAAAAAAGTATTATATAAGTCTTGAAATAAATTACATGATTCACAGATTTGTCATTAGAATATATACAAAAAAATATTTTTAGCTGATTGTGGATTATGACAATGGCTCTGTTTGTATTGTTTCAATAATACCCATTACGAATCAATATATTCCTCTAAGATATTATTGCTGATTGCCGGACAAATTGTATTTCACCCAAGTATTTTGTCAGTTCCGGATACTAATTATGAATGATTATGATTATTCTTGTTAAAAATAATTTTCATTCTTCGTATTAAAAGTGGAAATCTCCCAGTCAAAACAGGATAAAAT
Source organism: Chitinophagaceae bacterium (assembly GCA_049644925.1). Classification (GTDB taxonomy): domain Bacteria; phylum Bacteroidota; class Bacteroidia; order Chitinophagales; family Chitinophagaceae; genus JJ008. Next base: position 4,723 of record JBARSW010000413.1, read on the forward strand.
CAGTTTTTAAAATCAGCTTAAATGTATTCTCATTTTTAAACTATTTTGATAATTGACAACAGTATGTAACACTTTAAGTTTTTCCGAAATTTTATTTTTTAATTTACAATCAGGAAACCGGGCTCTTGTTTCCTCTTCCAGTGCAGTCTCATAGTCTCGCAAAGCGGCCTCGAATTCGCCACTATTTTCACGTCTTAATGCTATCAAAAATAATTTTACCGGAATGCTTTTCTTTTTCAAAAAAAGAAACCGTATTAATATTCCTAACAACATTACCACTACCAGAAATGAAATATAATAATAGAGTGCCATGATGCAGAAATTTAAAATTATTATCAGTAGTTTAAAGTTGCCGCTATTTATATTTGATATTGTTATATCATTTGCTTTAATTGTTACACTATTCCCACATAATTCAAAACCTGATAGTATTAAGTGCCTAACCTGGCAAGTGTAAAACCTCCGGTAAGTTTATAAATAATGAAAGGAAATGAACAACGGAGAGTTGACAATATCTAACTTGGAAGAACTGCTGAAAAAATCACTCGAAAGGCTTGAAAATCTTAGTGATATGTGCGTAGGCAGCAACCTTGAAGTAAAGCGTAGAATGCATAAAACTTTGTTTCTGGAAGGTATTTTCTATGATCCAAAAAATCATCAATATCTAACTCGAAATATGAACCGCTATGTAGAGTTAGTTTCAAGTATATCAACTACTTGTGTGGATAAAAAAACAGGACCCCTCAATCAAATGATAAAAAGTCCTGTCTTGTACCGGAGAGCAGACTTGAACTGCCGACCTTCGGGTTATGAATCCGATGCTCTAACCAGCTGAGCTACCCCGGCAACGGGCGGCAAAAATAATGGATTTTAGTCTTATTTTTTAACAAAAATCAGGTAAGTCCAATTTCATAATGACGCTCAGGTATCGCCACATCAACAAATCCCTTCTTTATCAGCTTTTTCTGAAAATCCTGCTGTACATCAAATTCACCATGCACCAGGAAGATTTTTTTAACCTGATGCTTATCCTGGCAGGCAAGCCACTGGCTCATGTCTTCATAATCGCCATGGGCACTCATGCTGCGGATAGCACCAATATCAGCATGTACTTCATGCAAAATGCCGTAAATAGTTACCTCTTTATCGCCGTTCATTAATTTACCACCAAGGGAACGGGGTTCGCAATATCCCGTTAACAGGATGGTGTTCCGGCTATTCTCAATATTATTACTGATATGGTGTTTTACCCTACCCGCATCTGCCATGCCACTTGCCGAAATAATGACCATCGGTCCGTTTTGAAAGTTCAGCATTTTTGATTGTTCTACCGTCTTTATATACCTCAATCCTTTAAACTGGAAAGGATCCTGGTCTGTTTTCATTATCCGTTGAATAGTCTTATTAAAGTAATTGGGATAGTTTTTAATAATCTGAGTAGCTTCTACACTCAACGGGCTGTCTAAATAAAAATCCACATCAGGCAATCGGTTCTCCAATTCAAGTTGGTTTAATGAATACAGTATTTCTTGTGTGCGGCCTACACTGAAGGCCGGCATTATAAGTTTACCCTTTTTTTGCACACAGGCTTTTTCTATCCACCGTAAAAGCATATCCGGGGTTGTAACATGTGTATCATGCAAACTGTTTCCATAAGTTGATTCCATAATAATGTAGTCTGCCTGCGGAAATGTATCCGGCGACTTAAGGATGGCATCTCTATAACGGCCAAGATCACCACTGAATGTAATTCTTGTTTCTTTTCCTTTTTCTATTATTTTCAGATGCACACAGGCACTCCCGATAATATGACCCGCATCTGTAAACATGGCCTGTACTCCTTCCAATACATCAAACCAATTTTCATAATCAGCTTCTGCAAAATTTTTGGATGCATTTTTAGCATCATCAACCGTATATAAAGGTCCCAGATAAGGCTGACCGGAGGCGGCCCTTCTTTTATTGACAAACTTTATATCATCTTCCTGTATTTGTGCTGAATCTTCGAGCAGCACTTTTACCAACTCACTGGTTCCATGAGTGCAAAATATTTTACCTTCAAAACCCTCTTTAACCAACCGGGGTATCAGCCCACTATGATCAATATGGGCATGAGACAGAATCATCGCATCTACTTCCTGGGGATTAAACCCAAATTGCCTGTTTAGTACATCAGTTTCCTTTCCCATTCCCTGGAACATACCGCAATCCAGCAATATTTTTTTTCCATTAGTTAATGTCAACAAATGTTTTGATCCGGTAACTGTTCTGGCTGCGCCGTGAAATGCTATTTTCATAAAATCCTCCTACTCCTGAAGCCTGCCTGCCGGCAAGCAGGGGGAATTTCTACGTTCCACCCAAGAGATTTTTTAATGATTAAAAATATTATTTATTACTCTTTGCTTTAAATGACCATGTAATGTAAAACTCCGCCACCAATTCTCCTTCCTTGTTACGGCCAATTGATTTTGCTTTTACAATTCTTGCTTCGCCGGTAGTAATTGCTTCCTCCACTGCCTGTTGAAAAAGTATACCATCTTCGCATACAAAACTCGTTCTTCCGGCTGCTTTTTTAAAATATTCCGATTCTACTTTTACTACCAGCATAGAAACTGGTGGATTTCTTTTATACAACTGTGCCATTGCCAATGCACCGGTGCTCATTTCAGCAGCCATACTTAAACAGGCAAAATAAGTAGAACGAAATGGATTTTGTGACAACCACTTGTATGGAACCGTCACTAAACATCTTTTTTCATCCACCTCTCTTACCATTACTCCGGCAAAAAAAGCAGCCGGTAATTTAGAAAACAGAAACATCCTGAACTTAACAGGATGTTTCATCTTTTTAATAAATTCGAAAGTATGAGGATTCACCATTGCACTATTGTTTATCAATGGCCACTACACAAGCTACAGCCTTATTATCATTTGCCGCTACTTTAAAATAAATAGTGCCGTCGTTGGTATTATTAAATCTCGCAGAACGAATCATTACACTTTGCAATGCTTCATTTACTTTTCCCAGGTAATCTGTTTTTGTACTTCGGTTGATGGCCTGGTTTAGTTGGTTATAGTCCATTTCCTCTTTACTTACTACTATGGCAATCTGATCCCTGTTACCGATGCTGTCTGCAGTAAAAGACTGGCCCTTCGGGAATAACCTGTATCCTGTGATTCCACAATAAGGAGAATGTTTGGAGATCGTTTCACTTTGTTTCAGATATGGAAACAACACATAACTGCTGTTATCAGTTTCTAAGCCAAAAATATAAATGTAACATTCCGTTGCATTCTGTATCGACATTTTAAAACGAGTTCCCTTTCTAATAGGTGCCGTTGTCTGAAACATGTTACCACCGGTTACCCGCAGGGCAATATTTTTTCCGCCATCATTATTTACCAATCCAATATTACATTCCAGAGGAATGTTTGCCACATTACTTCTTTTTGGCAATGGGTCTATTCCATAAGCTTCTCTCACATAATTTTTAAAATCTCCATACCTTACCCAGCCTACTCCATCTTTGCCCCACTCTGGTCCCCAGCTGTTCATTATCTGGAAAGCTCCTCCAAATTTTCTATCATCATAACCGATTACACACATAGCATGGCCACCCATGCCCATTTGCGATTCGTCCATTCCTGAAGGTCTCCAAAGTTCCTGCCCCATCATATCCTGCATAAAACTCTGACCTACCATCATACCAATTGCTACCGGTGCATTTTTATTTAAATGTTCTTTAATTCCTCTGACACTGATCTCTTCGGTATTGTCTCCATTAGTTATACGGGTAAAGCCATGTATTACATTTTGCCGGCCAGCCTGAACATCAGAGGAGCCGGGTTCTCTATCACAATCCTGATCATTATATGGATACTGACTCAATGGAACTCCCCCATTTTTTTGCATTGCTTCCATTGCTCTTTGTAAGTAAGAGCCCTGGCATCCTTCTAATTTTATCTGATTATATAAGTAGGAAGGACTGAATACAATGCTATTGGGGTCAGTACCGGTAGCAGCGGCAGTCAAAATTGTTTGTGCAGCATATGCACTGCTCCAGGCAACACAACTTCCCTGTTGACCCTGGTTACCACGAGCAGGAGCAAACCGTAGCAATGACACTGCCTCAGGTAAAGGATTCCTTTTGGCATCATCTTCCAATCCCTCGTAAACGGAAGCTTTATTAAAAGTGTCTTTATTGAAATTATAACCACTTTCCGAAAATTTCTTTACTACATCGGCCACATTGCAGTTTCCCCTGCCAAGCAAAAAATAAGCACCTGCCGCTAGTATCAATAAAATGAAAATTCCTTTTCCTTTAAATAATCCAAGCAACATAGGAAGCAGCGACATTAATCCACCTCCCCCACCACCTGGGAAATTGGGTCTTTGTCCACCACCACCATCATCATCTTGTTGATTAGGATCTACCGGGTCGTCTGTCATTCTTATAGGCATATTAAATAATTTTAGTAATAAATATGAATTAAAATTAGTAACTAATGATGAAATCGGAGCAGTAAAAGTGGCACTATCAAGTAATTTTTTCCTGAACTGCAACGAATACCGTAAAGAATCGTCAACTTTGGAGTTAATAAATTCTTTATGAAATGAGCCATAATAATGTATCTCACCAACCGGGATGATTATTAGGCGAATTCCATGTGACAAAAATCTAAATAACAACTAAACACATGAAAATAATATTGCCATTTCTTGCCTTCCAATTAATACAGGTTTTAGCTTTTTCACAAAAAATAACCGGGAAATTAAAATTTGAACAGGGGCAGAAACTGGAAATTGCCATGCAGCTAAAAACAACCATCTCCCAACAAGCTATGGGGCAGGCGATAGACTTTATTGTAGATGCTACCGGAGTTCACTCATATATTGTCACCAATTCCACAGAAGATAACACAACACTTAATCACCAGGTACAGCAGATTACGTTTGCTTTTAACGGGATGGGGCAAAAAAGAAATTTTGATTCCAATAATGAAAAAGATATTAACGGTCAGTTCGGGAAACCTATCAAAGAGATTTTGGAGAAAAAATTTGACATGATCATTGATTCTAACGGAAAGACATTAATCGTGTTACCCGAAAAAATTAAATTAACTGAAGCTGACAGCCGGATGGCCATTATTACCGGTATGATGAAGGATGTTATGGACCTGGTACAACCTCCGCAAAAAGGGAAAAGCAGTTTCTTCCAGGTATTACCGGGTAATGAACTTGAAAAAGGGAATACATGGACAGCTTCTTATATTAATGAAATAGGAAAATTTGATGAATCTTATTCTATCTCCGATATTACCGACTCCGTTATAGTAGTAGATTTTGTGGTTAATTCCATCACTATAACCAAAGCAGAAATGATGGGTAATGAAACCACCACCCGCATGAATAATAAATCTACCGGTAAAATAATTCTTGACAGGGCAACCGGAATTATGAAAGAAAAAAATGTTAATACAGAATCCAATGGCAGTACTGAGGCACCCTTTGGCACATTGCCGGTTAATTCAAAAACAAGTATGCTGATAACTGTAAAAGCTGTATTATAGAAAATAAAAAGTTATAGATTTTCTACCTGATTTTTCAACAGGTCATTCAGCTCATCCCGTCTGCGGATAAGGTTCACATTATTATCCTTCACTAGCACTTCTGCTGGTTTGAATCTTGAATTATAATTGGATGCCATTTCAAAACCATAAGCACCGGCATTTTTAAAAACAAGGTAATCTCCTTCTCTGATTTCGTTGATTTTTCTATCAGCTGCGAATGTATCAGTCTCACAAATATTCCCTGTTACAGTATATATTTTTTCGATGCCCTCCGGATTGGAAACATTTATCACATGATGATACGCATCGTACATCATGGGCCGGATTAGATGATTAAGACCGCTATTAACTGCAGCAAATACTATGGAACCGGTATCTTTCAATACAGTAACCTGTGTAACTAAATAACCACATTCACTCACCAGGAATTTTCCTGGTTCAAACCACAACTGGAATTTTTTACTTGTCCCGATTTTTTCGGGGTTCCCAGCTACGGGGTGGTTTTCAAATGCTTCTTTTATTTTTTTTGCCAGCAGATTTACATCTGTATCTCTTTCACCCGGTTTGTAGGGTACTTTAAAACCACCGCCTAAATCAATTACTTCCAGTTCGGGAAAATGCGGAATCAATTCAAACAACACTTCTATCCCTTTTACAAAAACATCTGCATCTTTTATATCACTGCCAGTATGGATATGTAAGGTGCGGATAAATAATCTGGTTTCTTTTACCACTTTTTCAATCTTATCCAATTGGTCTACTGGTATCCCGAATTTACTGGTAGTATGTCCGGTTGAAATTTTTATATTCCCACCGGCCATGATATTCGGTCTTATACGAATACCAACCGGGTAACTATGACCATATTTTTTCCCAAATTTTTCCAGGTTTGATAAACTGTCAATATTAATATGAACACCTGCTGCGGCTGCTTCTTCAATTTCGGAAAAATCAATGCCATTTGAAGTGTAAAGAATTTGTTGGGGGTTAAATCCTGCATGTAATGCCAGCTTTACTTCATTAATAGAACTACAGTCAACATTACATCCGATACTTTTTATGTAACGAAGAATATTGATATTGGTCAGTGCCTTGGAAGCATAAAAGAAAGTTGTATCGATTTCAGAAAATGCAGAAGTTAATTTTCCAAATTGTTCCTTAATTTTTTCTGCATGATAAACATAAACCGGTGTGCCAAATTCATTGGCAATCTGTACTAATTGTTCATTTGATAGTTGCTGTGGCATATTTGCGAATATACTTAATACAGTTATGCCATTCCTTTGTGGAATGGCATAAGAATTAAAAAAAATATTCAATTAGTTCTCTTCGCCTTCACCCAAATCTTTATTATCTGCTTCTCCGTCAGGCAGGCTTACAATCAATTCGCCACCGTCCGAGACTGCCAATGGTTCTATAGATTCGTTCTCTTCAGGTTTAATATCTTCAGCGGGTATTGTATCTCTGATGATGGTTGGTTCCACCAGTTGTTCAGACAGTACTTCTTTTATCTTTGGCAGGTCATCTGAAGAATTGATACCAAAATAATCCATGAAGTTCTTTGAAGTCGCATATACCAGCGGATGACCGGGCAATTTTTCATTGCGACCGGTAATAATAATTAATTCTTTCTCCAGCAATTTTTGAACGGCATAATCAGAACTCACTCCCCGAATAGATTCAATTTCACCTTTTGTTACCGGTTGTTTATAGGCCACGATGGCTAAAGTTTCCAGGGCAGCAGCTGAAAGGCGTTTCAGAAATTTATCGCCATTTATCTGTGCAATGGTTTTATGGTATTCTTTTTTAGTAAGAAACTGCCATCCACCACCACTCTGTCTCATATCAAAAGGATAAAATTCTGAGGCATATTTTTCCGTAATTCCTTCTATTGCTGCCTCCACCTGGTCCAGGGAGATTTTATCTTCCATGAAACCAAAAGCATTATTTACCAGCTCTGTTATTTCAAGTGTTGGAAGTGGTTTATCACTGGCAAAAATCAGTGCTTCTATATGAGGTATAAGGTTAGCTATTTCCATATTGTTCTTTCCAAACGATTTGAACGAAATTAATATTACTTCCAGGAAGACGTAAACTCACTTATTAACATTCTACATAAAAATCAGCTTCATTAGAATGCCAATTAACCCTGAAGGGCAGCAGCTCCACTTACAATTTCAGTTAACTCAGTAGTAATGGCAGCTTGCCTGGCCCGGTTATAAGAAATCTTCAATACCCGAAGCATTTCATTAGCATTTTCGCTGGCTTTGTCCATGGCTGTCATCCGGGCTCCATGTTCAGAAGCATTTGAATCTAAAACCGCTTTAAATAATTGGGTGTTAAGAATTTTTGGCATTAATTCTTCAATTAATTCTTCTTTTGAAGGATCATAAATAAAGTCAGCCTTAAATGATTGTTTA
>JBARSW010000414.1:0-8816 GCA_049644925.1 Chitinophagaceae bacterium
GTGCTTATGTTTGTCCGCACAGTGTTATCAGGGCTAAGTTTTATCATAAAGATTACCTGGCAAAAGCACCGGAAGGATTTAAATCTGCACCAATTAATGCAAGAGGATTTCCTGAAACACAATATACATTGGAAGTTTATGCAGAAGATTGTACCGGATGTAATTTATGTGTGGAAGTTTGCCCGGTTACAGACACTGTTGACCATACTAAAAAAGCAATCAACCTCGGTGATAAAGAGCCAATGTTGAAATCATCTCAAAAGAATATTAAATTCTTTGAAAATATCCCCTGGAATGATCGTTCAAAAATCGATTTCTCCACAGTGCATGGTGCACAATTCCTGGAACCATTGTTTGAATTCTCTGGTGCATGTGCCGGTTGTGGTGAAACACCTTACCTGAAATTGCTTTCTCAATTATTTGGAGACAGGTTATTGATGGCAAATGCTACAGGATGTTCTTCTATTTATGGTGGTAACTTACCAACCACACCATGGACGGTAAATAAAGAAGGAAGAGGCCCGGCCTGGTCCAACTCGTTATTTGAAGATAATGCAGAGTTTGGTTTGGGAATGAGAGTTACCGCAGATAAACATGTTGATATTGCAAAACAACTGTTATTGGAATTGAAGGGTGAATTAGGAGAAAGTTTTGTGAATGAAATTATCAATGCCAAACAAATACAGGAATCAGAACTGGCGATACAACATCTGAGAGTACAGCAGTTAAAAGAAAAACTGAGGACCATGAATTCTTCAGCAGCAACTCATTTATTGTCTGTTGCTGATCAGTTGGTTCGTCGCAGTGTTTGGCTGATAGGTGGTGATGGATGGGCTTATGATATTGGTTATGGTGGTCTTGACCATGCATTAGCTAGTGGAAGGAATATTAAGATACTGGTAATGGATACAGAAGTATATTCTAATACTGGTGGACAATCTTCTAAAGCTACACCTACTGCAGCTACTGCTAAATTTGCTGCAGGTGGTAAAACAGGGGGCAAAAAAGACCTGGCTATGCAGGCAATATCTTATGGAAATGTATATGTGGCAAGGGTAGCATTTGGTGCCAATCCGCAACAAACATTATTAGCATTACGGGAAGCCGAAGCATATGATGGACCAGCGTTAATATTAGCCTACAGCCATTGTATAGCCCATGGTTATGATTTGAAAGATGGATTGAAACAACAAAATATGGCTGTGGCAAGTGGTCACTGGCCATTGCTCAGGTACAACCCGATATTGAGAAAGAAAAATCAAAATCCGTTTGTGCTGGATTCTACCAGGCCATCAATTCCATTAAGAGATTATGCGTACAATGAGTTGCGGTATAAAGTTTTAACGATGACTAATCCGCAGATAGCTGAGGAACTGATGGTACATGCACAGGAATTAGTAAATCTGAAATGGAAGAATTACGAAGAACTGGCAACAAAGAAAGCAAGTGACTTTGTGCCGGTTGGGTAGATTAAGAATGAAAACTAAATTGTATTTTCAATTCTGAAAAACGGTTTGTTTTAAAAAGATTTATATGAAAATGCATACCAATTACATGGGGTTAAAATTAGATTCCCCGATCGTAGTATCTGCCTGCACATTATCTGAACAAACAGATAATATTGTAAAGATGGAAGATAATAATGCCGGTGCTGTGGTGTTGTTCTCTTTGTTTGAAGAGCAGATCAGGAAGGAGGAAGCCCGGATTAAAAATGTATTTTCAGAGACAACAAATGCATCTCCTGAGGCATTGGATTATTTTCCCGACCTCGATGATTTTAATGTAGGCACTGATGAATACCTGGAAAATATCCGCAAGGCAAAAGAAAGGGTGAAGATTCCCATCATTGGCAGTTTGAATGGAATTACAACGGAAGGATGGATTGATTACTCAAAGCTGATAGAGCAGGCCGGTGCGGATGGAATTGAGGTTAATATATTTTTTATTCCTGGTGATATTGCCATGTCATCATCTGAAGTGGAACACCGTTATCTGAATATTATTGAATCCATCAAACAAACTGTAAAGATTCCGGTGGCTGTAAAATTGAATCCTTATTTCAGTGCTATGGGTAATATGTCCATGCGGATGAAAAATTCCGGTGCAGATGCATTGGTTTTATTCAATCGTTTTTATCAGCCGGATTTCGATATTAATCAGTTAATGATTAAAACTGATTTGCATTATAGCGAATCCAGTGAAATAAGATTGCCTTTAATGTGGATTGCTTTATTGTATGGAAAAGTAAAACTTTCATTGGCTGCAACAACCGGTGTACAAAGTGCCATTGAAGTTATTAAATACATTCTTGCTGGAGCTGATGTGGTAATGACCGCTTCTTCATTATATAAAAATGGCATTCCTTACCTGAAAACAATGAATAAGGAACTGCAGGACTGGATGTATATGATGGGCTTCGATAGTCTTGATGCCTTTAAAGGACTGATGAGCCAACAGAATATTTCTGACCCCACTGCTTACGAACGGGCCAATTATATTAAAATACTGGAGGGAGTAAAGTAATTTTGCCGGATGAAGATAAAAAAGGCAGAATTGCTGGCACCGGCCGGTTCGTTCGATAGTTTACAAGCCGCCATTAATGCGGGTGCTGATTCCATTTATTTTGGTGTGGAGCAACTGAATATGCGTACCCGTTCCTCCAATTCATTTTCAATTTCCGATATTAAAGAAGTAAGTGCTATTTGCAAGGCAAATGGATTAAAAGCATATATCACACTGAACACTGTGATGTATGAACATGATATGCAGTTGCTGAAAACAATTTTGAAAGAAGTAAAGAAACAGGGAATTGATGCAGTGATAGCTTCTGATTTTTCTGTTTTTGAATATTGCAATCAATTGGGAATTCCATTGCATATTTCCACGCAGGCCAATGTGAGTAATATTGAATCAGTACAATTTTTTTCAAAGTTTGCCGATGTAATTGTACTGGCAAGGGAGCTTACGTTGAAGCAGGTTGAACATATCACAAAAGAAATAAAGCGGAAGAAAATAAAAGGGCCGTCGGGGGAATTGGTAAAAATTGAAATTTTTGTACATGGTGCGTTGTGTATGGCAGTTTCCGGAAAATGTTATTTGAGTTTGCATACACAAAATGCTTCGGCCAACCGGGGGGCTTGCATACAGAACTGCCGCAGGGCTTATAAAGTAACAGATGCAGAAACAAATGAGGAATTGCTGATAGATAATGAATACATAATGTCGCCAAAGGATTTATGTACTATTGATATTCTTGACCAGGTAATAAATAGTGGGGTAGATGTGCTGAAGATTGAAGGCAGAACCAAGAGTGCCGATTATGTGCAAGTGGTAACTCAATGTTATCAGGAAGCGATGCAGGCAGTATCCGAAAAAACATTTTCACAGGAGAAAGTGGTTGAATGGAAAAATGAAATGGAGAAAGTATATAACCGTGGATTTTGGGAAGGTTATTATCTGGGAAGAAAATTAGGTGAATGGACACCGCAACCGGGTTCAGCTGCAACCGAAAAGAAAATTTATATTGGCAAAGGCACAAAATATTATCCAAAGATTGGTGTGGGAGAATTTATTATTGAGTCGGGCAGTATTAAAGTGGGTGATACGCTGATGGTAACAGGACCTAAATGCGGAATGATAAAAGAAAAGATTGAAACACTGATGGTAAATGGTGTGGATGGAAAGGAAGCAGTAAAAGGAGATAAGCTAACTTTTCCTTTTGCCACAAAAGTTTCGGGCAGTGATAAATTATACAAAATCGTAGCAGCAGACAATGCATAAAATAATTCACTACAGAAACAAATGTATTGGATGTGGCGTTTGCTTTGAACAGCAACCGGAACTTTGGCGCATGTCTAAAAAAGACGGGAAGGCTACATTGGTAAAGGGTGTTGGAAAAAAAGATGTTTTTATATTGAGTATTCCATTTTCGGAAGTAATAAAATCGCAGGAGATAGCACATGCCTGTCCTGTTAGAATAATTAAAGTACTATGAACGATAAAATAATTGAATTTATAGCAAAGCAAACCTGTGGTAATCTCTGTTGTGTAGATAAAAAAGGGAACCCCTGGTGTTTCAGTTTTTTCTATTCATATGATGAAAACGAAGTGTTATTGCATTATAAATCTTCAGAAGAAACCAGGCATACGCCTATTATAAATGCTAATCCTGCAGTGGCAGGGACTATACTACCGGACAAATTGAATCTGCTTCAAATAAAAGGAATCCAGTTTGAAGGAATTGTATTACCATTTGATCATCCACTGGCAAAACATGCATCATCACATTACTACAAAAAGCATCCGGTTGGAATTGCCATGCCGGGTGAAATATGGACAATCCGGGTAAACAATATAAAGTTTACAGATAATACACTTGGATTTGGAAAAAAACTGCTTTGGGAGCGGTAAATCAGCATCATTAATAAAAGTATTTAAATACTTTTATTAATTTTTTTTGTATATCTTTGCCTTATTAATTAAAAGCAAAAAGATATGCAACGAGTTTCTGAAAATATCCTGAATGTAACCTTGCTGGAACCCCGGCTCAAACACCCCACCATTTTTCAGCATTTTGATGAATTGGCAGAAGGGGATAGCCTGACTATTCACAATGACCATGACCCCAAGCCGCTTTATTATCAACTAATCGCAGAACGGGGAAATGTTTTTACCTGGGAATACCTGGAGCAGGGGCCAACCTGGTGGAAAGTGAAAATTTCAAAAAGACTCAGTAGTGAAAGCGATGAAACACTTGGACAGCTGGTTGCAAAAGACCATTATAAGGCACAAATATTTAAAAAGTATGGCCTTGACTTCTGCTGTGGCGGTAAGAAAACAGTAAAAGAAGCCTGTAAAGAATTGGGATTGGATGTAACAAAAGTAGAGCAGGAATTACAGCAGCCAGCTGTTAAATCCACATCACGGCCTTTGCCTTATAACGAATGGAGCCCCGATTTCCTGGCAGATTATATTGTTAATACCCATCACACTTATGTCAGAAAAAATTTAAAAGATATAATGACCTATGCTGAAAAAGTGATGAACGTACATGGAAACAGTCACCCGGAATTAAACAAGGTTTGGCAATTGGTGCAGGAATTAAATAATGACTTGTTGGCGCATTTGCCAAAAGAGGAAGAGGTTGTTTTTCCGTATATAAAAAAGTTAGTGAGTGTAAAAAACAATACTCAACTGGTTTCTTTAGCAGATTTAAAGAATGGTCGGCAAGGAGTTGATTTATTGGAAAATGAGCATGAAGCAGTCGGAAAAAATTTGCATGAACTAAGGGCCATTACCAATAATTATACATTGCCGGAAGATGCCTGTGCCAGTTATACATTATTGTTCAATATGCTGGATGAGTTTGAAGAGGATACTCATTTGCATATTCATCTTGAAAATAATATTCTGTTTCCAAAAGCAATTGAATTAGAGAAACAATTAAATAATTGAAAAACCACTGAGAGAAAATACCCGGCTGGTTCATTTTTATAAGTTGAATGATGTAAAAAGATATTTGAGATAGCGGGTATTTTCTTCTTTTTTTATTTTAATTAAGTTTTAAACAGTTTGTTGCACGGAGATCTTTAATTTCTTTATTACAGATGACCATCAAGGCAAATACAAAAATTGCTGCAATTTAAAGCATAACCCCGCTGCACTGGAGGCGATAATCGGTATAAGCCCAAGGTTTGAAAAGCTGAGAAATCCCCTGCTGCGTAAATTAATGGCTGGAAGAACAAGTATTGCCATGGCTTCAAAAGTGGGGGGATGTACAGTGAACGATTTTTATTACAAATTGATGCCACTTGGTTTCAACCAGGAAAATGAAATAATCTTTGAAGAAAAAAATAATACAACTATGGATGTTAATGAATTTTTGAAAAATTTTACAACAGAAAATATTGTTGAGCTGGATGTACGTCCGGTTTTAGCCGGAGGTACCGACCCGTTCAAACTGATAATGGCTGCAGTGAATAATTTACAAATTGAACAAGTGCTGAAGATCATCAACACTTTTGAGCCGGCGCCATTGGTTTCAGTATTAAAAAAGAAAGGATTTGAATCTTTTGTTGAGAAGAAAGAAGCAAACCTGGTACATGCATTTTTTTACAGGAGTAAACAGGAAAATGATTCAACAAATGTTGTACTTGGTGATGTGACACAGGCATGGGCAGAAATAGTAGAAAGATTCAAAGGAAATATTCAGGAGCTGGATGTACGTCAATTAGAAATGCCGCAGCCAATGATGAAAATACTGGAAACATTAGACATGTTGCCAGCAGAAAAGGCATTATTAGTACATCATAAAAAAATTCCTCTCTTCTTATTACCTGAGCTGGCTGAACGGAAGTTTGAATACCGTCTCAATGAAATTGGTGAAGGAGAAGTTCAACTACTTATTTTCAGACCTTGATATGATTGCCGGCTTACAAACAACTACAACGGTAAACAATACAACACATAAAGTTGTGTTGCCATTTTATTTTTATGCAGCCTTGTCATTCCTGGCGGGAAATTTCATCCTGGTTTTTTCAGTAGAAGCATTTACACAGCATTATTTTCACCAGCATATTTTGGCTATTACCCATATTATGGCACTTGGTTGGGGTACGATGATGATATTTGGTGCAAGTCACCAGTTGGTGCCCGTATTAATTGAAGGGAATTTATACAGTATCCGGATGGCCTGGCTTACATTTATTCTGGCTGCAATTGGAATACCCCTGCTTGTTTACGGATTTTATCATTTCAATATGGGGATACCTGCAAAATGGGGAGGCCGTTTTGTATTACTGGCCGTTATGCTTTATGTTGTTAATATAGTTCTGAGTGTTGTAAGAAGTCATGCCAGGAATGTACACACCATTTTTATTCTTGCCGCATCGTTCTGGTTATTTCTTACTGCTTTTTTTGGATTGATACTGGTTTATAATTTTACTTTTCCGATTTTGACGGGAGATATACTTAAATATATTCCACTTCATGCACATGTAGGTATAATAGGATGGTTTTTACTTTTAGTAATCGGGGTAGGTGCAAAACTGATACCGATGTTTATGATTTCAAAATATTCCAATAACAGATTGTTATGGTTGATATTTGCATTGATAAATGGGGGACTCCTGCTTTTTATATTTTTATTTTTTATGGCTCCAAACGGTAAAGCATATTTTATTCCATTGGGGATGATTATTTTATCAATTGTGTTTTTTATTTTTTACTGCTATAAAAGTTACACGGGACGAATTCGCAAAAATGTAGATACACCCATGCAGGTTTCACTTCTTTCTGTATTAATGATGCTGTTACCTGTTTTGGTTTTAATTAGTGTTTCAGGTTTATACTTATCAGGTGCTGAAAATAGCAGGATGGCGATAATCTATGGATTTGTAATTTTCTCTGGATGGATAACGGCGATGATTTTAGGAATGACTTTTAAGACGTTGCCTTTTATTGTTTGGAATAAAGTATATCACCAGAAAGCAGGTGTAGAAAAAACACCCAACCCGAAGGATTTGTTCAGTGGCAGTTTGTTCTTAATAATGTCAGTGATATACTTAACAGGTTTCCTTGGTTTTATTGCAGGAGTTTATTTGAATGTTATCAGCATCCTGCAGGGAGCCTCCATCTTATTGTTTGTGGCGGCTCTTTTATATTTTGGAAATGTAGTAAAAGTATTATTTCATAAACCCGGTTAGGTATGCAGGTAATTACAAATAATAACATAAAGTGCACCATAGCTCTGGCAGCTTTGCAAAATGTTATTGATCCGGAAATAGGTATCAGTGTTGTAGACCTTGGCTTAATATACCAGGTAGATTTTGATGAAGAAAAAAAGAAGGTATTTGTTACCATGACATTAACCACACAGTTTTGTCCCATGGGCGAATCAATAACCGGTGCAGTAAAAAGGGCATTGGAACATACTTTTTCAGATGATGAAATTATTGTGGAACTTACCTTTAACCCACCCTGGAACCACGAAAGGATATCAGAAGAAGGGAAACAATTTTTAAACCGATAATATGCTCAGTCTTACCTGCAAAACTGCTGTAAAAGCTGTAATTTATTTAGCTGCTAAATTTGATTTGGGAGAAAAAGCAGGTATTAAAGAAATAGCTGAGTTTATTGAAGCAAGTGAACATACGGTTGGAAAAATGCTGCAGACTCTTGTTAAGGAAAATGTAATTATGAGTGTAAAAGGTCCTAATGGCGGTTTCTTCATTACCACAAAGCAAAAAGATCAGCCTGTTATTAATATTGTGGAAGCCATTGATGGGAAAGAGGTTTTCAAACAATGTGGTTTGGGTTTGAGTAAATGTTCCTCCACAAGGCCTTGTCCAATACATAATGAGTACAAGGGTGTAAAAGAGCTATTCGAAAAAATATGCAGGAATAATTCATTGAATGATTTGTGTAAACCGGTAAATAGCGGCCTGGCCTATTTAATTGGCTAAAAAAGGGCTTTCTTACCAGGCCAATTTTATCACTATCAGCTGGTTTAAAAGTCATTATGTTTATTAAGAAATATTAAGTACATCACTAAATAAATAAGCATATATACAGCTAAGTAAATTACCTTTGCGTTTCGAAGAATTTCTAAGATTGCCTGCCATTTTACTTAACTACCTATTAGAAGATTTATTTTTTCAAAGTGTAATTTATTATGAACAATATTTCGCTGCATAAGTTTCATATTCCTGTAATGGGATTAGCTTATACGATTGACAGTCCCGTTAAAGTTGCCCGGTTTGGAATTACTTCTGTAGTTTCTATTGTAGAGGACAGGCTTGTGGAAATGATGAGAAAAA
>JBARSW010000415.1:0-2826 GCA_049644925.1 Chitinophagaceae bacterium
GCATGCTTCAACGGTCATAAAATGCGAAGAAAATTGTTCAAATGAAATTCCTGTTGTGTAAGATTGAATGTGTTCAATGCACAGCAGCATATCTTCAATTATTGCAGAAGGTTTCCGTTCATGCATAAACAATATCTTTTTGAACGTTAACCAGGTATTTTGGTTTGGGATTGCAGGTAGAAGCCGAGTAAGGGAAAAAATACGGTAGCTTCCATTTTATAGAAAATTTAATAACGATCGTTACCAATTTGGTAACATTTTTGTATCTTCAACCACTGATGAGAATAATTGCCAAAAGTACCCTTCGGAATTTCTGGAATAAACATCCGGATGCAGTGCAGGCACTCCGGGCATGGTACGAGGAAGCCAAAAAGGCAGAATGGAATAGTTTCCAGGACATAAAAAAGCAATTTGGAACGGCAAGTATTGTTGGAAATGACCGGGTAGTATTTAATATCAAAGGCAATAATTACAGGCTGGTGGTTTTGGTTCTGTTTCGCAGGGGAAAAGCCTTTATCCGGTTTGTGGGCACTCACAAAGAATATGATAAAATTGACGCTAAAACAATTTAAGTATGAATATTAAACCCATAAAAACAAAAAAGGATTACGAGAAAGCGCTGAAGCGGATTGAAGTATTATGGGGTGCTAAAGAAAACACACCGGCAGGAGATGAGTTTGAAGTGTTATTTACACTCGTTGAAGTGTATGAGGAAAAACATTATCCCATACCTCCTCCCCATCCCATTGAAGCCATCCGGTTCCGGTTAGAACAAAAGGGAGCAGATGAAAAAGAGCTGATAAAAATTCTTGGTGGCCGCAGCCGTAAGTCTGAAATACTTAGCGGACGAAGAAAACTATCCCTTGCTATGATAAGGGAGCTGCATGATAAATTGCAGATACCTGCTGAAACACTGATAGCGGCGTATTGATTCTCCGCTCTTCGAAATTGGCAGTTTCGAAGCATAGCTTTATAGCCTTTGGCAATATATACACAGCTGCAAACCCAACGGTAAGGCAGACCGGAATCCTTCTCGCACTTATACCAAATAGACTTTAGAAGTAGCTCTTTGGGAAATGTCAGGCTCAGGGCGACAATACGTTTTCAATGTCTAAAAGGTATTACAAACCTGATAAAAACACTATCAGGCAACATAAACCCAACAAATTCTTGTTTTACTCACAATTATGAGTAATTTTACAATATACTTTGAGTAATTTGTAAAATATGTTTGAACGGTCTCATTTACAGAAGCTTATAAAGAGGGTACAAGAGCCAAGAAGGTTTATCCAGGTGATTATGGGCCCCCGGCAGGTAGGTAAAACCACTTTGGTGGGCCAACTGGCCGAAAAAGTAACGATCCAGCATCTTTTTATTTCAGCGGATTCTATTGAAGCAACTAATAAGACCTGGCTGGAGCAGCAGTGGGAAGCTGCACGGTTAAAAATGGACCAGTCAGCAGCTGGTGAGTTCCTGTTGATAATTGATGAAATTCAAAAAATTAATAATTGGAGTGAGATTGTAAAATTTTTGTGGGATGCTGACACCCGCCATAAAAGGGAATTGAAAGTAATACTGCTGGGTTCTTCCCGGTTGTTATTGCAGTATGGTCTTTCAGAATCATTGGCAGGCAGGTTTGAAACTACCTATATGGGCCATTGGACTTTTAAAGAAATGCAACAGGCTTTTGGATGGGATACGGAGCAATATGTTTGGTTTGGCGGCTACCCGGGATCTGCAGATCTGATTACTGATGAACAGCGCTGGAAGGCCTATGTGCAGCAATCGCTGATTGAAACCAGTATTTCCAAAGATATACTGATGCTTACCCGTGTAGACAAACCGGCTTTAATGAAAAGGCTTTTTGACCTGGGCTGTACCTATTCCGGTCAGATTCTTTCTTATACCAAAATAATGGGGCAGTTAACAGATGCGGGTAATACAGTTACCCTATCTCATTATTTACAATTACTGGATACGGCAGGTTTGTTAGCAGGCATTGAAAAATTTGCAAAAGATAAAATCCGAAAACGGTCCTCCAGTCCTAAATTCCAGGTGCATAATACGGCCCTTATAAGTGCCCAGCGTAATGAGTTATTTGCCGAAATAAAAACCCGGCCCGCCGAATGGGGAAGGGTGGTGGAGTCGGCCATTGGTGCCCACCTTCTTAATTATTCACTAACAGAAAAATTCAGCCTGCATTACTGGAGAGAAAGAAACGAAGAAGTGGATTTTGTAATTGAGCAAGGGGGGAAAGTAATAGGGATAGAAGTGAAAAGCGGTGCCGCCGCCATTACTTCGGGTATCAGTGCTTTTAAAAAACAATTTAATCCCGACAAAGTGCTATTAGTTGCCAATGAAGGATTAACCTGGCGGGATTTTTTGACAATAAACCCGGTGGAATTGTTTTAATCCCCGCTATTCGAAATTGGTAGTTTCGCAGCATTAATTCATTGCCTTTGGCAATACTTTCAGATTTAGGCATTAAGTCCGGGGAGAATGTTTTCTAACTTATTTTTTAGTTCCGGCAATTCTGCTGTTATTACATCCCATACCAACTGAAGATCCGTGCCGAAATATTCATGAATAAGCCGGTTTCTCATTCCTTTTATTGCTGCCCATTTAATGTCAGGGTTTTCTTCTTTAATATCCTTTGGCAAAGCAGATACGGCCTCGCCAATTACCTGAATATTATACAGGCATGCTTCAACGGTCATAAAATGCGAAGAAAATTGTTCAAATGAAATTCCTGTTGTGTAAGATTGAATGTGTTCAATGCACAGCAGCATATCTTCAATTATTGCAGAAGGTTTCCGTTCATGCATA
>JBARSW010000416.1:0-1774 GCA_049644925.1 Chitinophagaceae bacterium
GTATAATTGACAAGATTCGTAACTAAAATTCCAATTACAATCGTAAGCTGATTGATTGCAACCATCCGTCCCCGGAGATGTGCCGGTGAAATTTCCGCTATGTACATTGGTGATAACATAGAAGCCATACCTACTCCAATACCTGCACAAAATCTTGTGGCAATAAAAAAATCTCTTGACGGAGAAAATGCCATACCAAGCGAAGAAACCGCAAAGATTGCAGCAGCAACCAACAGTCCCGGTTTTCTTCCCCATTTATCTGAAACAGTTCCAGCCACTAAACATCCAACGATGGCACCTAACGCAAGGCTACCGGTTGCAAATCCTTCCCAGTAGGTATCTAATGAAAACTGCTTTTGAAGAAACGGTAACGCTCCCGATATAACTGCAAAGTCAAACCCAAAAAGATAACCACCCAAAGCAGAAATAAAAGATATTCCAGCAATATAGGCAGTGTTGAAACGATGCCCTGAAGAATTAGTCGTGCCTCCGTTTTTTGTTGCGATAATTGTAGCCATCTTTAAAATTTAATATTTGTTTTGTACTGTGTCGTAAATGAGATGCTGTTTATTTTAAGAAAAGAATTTGCCTTGCCAAAATCAGGTATAAACTGTGGATATGGTTGCAGGTCGAGTAAATAAGAAGCATTCTTTTGCATTGGCCGGAAATAGAAAACCATTTCTTTCGGTTTTGCAGGAGATGATATAAGCTTTCTTATCCCTATTTGCCAGGGGATGCCATTATAAAAATTATCAGTAAATAATTCACCGTTTAAAAAGCCCATTCCTGTATCTCCGGTATAATTAACGATGAGATAAATATCATTTACACCTGCTGGAATTGTTTGGGGTAAAGCAACAGCAATTTTCCGGGAACTGATATCTTTTTTTGATACAGCAAATTCAACTGATGGTAAGCCAATGCGGTAAGAAGTAAAGGCAGGCGAACCTTCAATCTTCGTTAACTTTCCAAAGCTTGCCTTGGGTAATGTTATGACTTTAGGATATACTTCAAGAATGAAATCGCTGATACCTGTACTTAATAATTCAAAACTATTTTCATTTTGCAGTACCACAGGATCAGAAAAAATCAGGCTTTTTTTGCCATTAAGCATAACGATATAAGATTTCAGTGCAAGGTTTTTGTCAATCACCAAAACATTAGTCTTTTTACCATCAGCAATTACTGAAAACTCACTTACCTTTTCCAGGCACTTTACCAATACCCTTCTGTCATTCAAATCAATTTCAGCTCCTCTAATAGTTTCAATTTTGGTTCCTGGGGCAAACGAAAACTCCCCATATATTCCTTTTGGTGTAAAAAATACAAAGTATTGATTTGTTGGTCCGCCCTTCATCAGTAATTGCGCCGTGGCATAATTTAATTGTGTTCCGCCCAAGTTAAAATTAAACGGGAAAATCACATTTTCTCCTCCCACCAGGTTAACACCCCCTGATTCGGGAATCAACATGTCGCCATTTGCCGTTTTTATTTTTACCTGAATATTATTTTTATCCGACATCGTTGTATCATCCTGAAAATTATTCAGGAATAAAAATCCGCTGTTTCCTTTTACTCTTGCAGCATAACGCAGATCATGAATATTATCAGGCTTAAGTGCGGAAGCATTGGCTGGAAGCAGCACCGTCATCGGCGCAAGTAAATCACCAAAATCCTTCAGAAAGAAATGCAGCAACTTCAACCGGTGAAAACCTTCACGAACCTGGCCATACTCTCCTAACGGGCTTTGGTACTCGTAGGAAATCTTTGTTAA
>JBARSW010000417.1:0-2200 GCA_049644925.1 Chitinophagaceae bacterium
GGAAGTTTTAAGCCAATTTTATGAACAACAAACTTAGTGTAACAGCAAGAATTCTTGTTGCCTTTGCCGCTGGTGCTTTAATTGCAGTTTTCTTTTTACCAGCCTGGCGGATTGATCTTTTCGCTCCACAATACCCGGAAGGACTTATGATGAATATCTGGATTAACGGAATTTCCGGTGATGTTGATATCATTAATGGCCTTAATCACTATATCGGCATGAAACATATTGAAGTTTCCATGTTTCCTGAATTTAAATACTTGCCGTATGTAGTTGGCTTCTTTATTTTATTTGGATTAGTCGTTTCTATAACAGGAAGCAGAAAACTATTACTTGGATATCTTGCAATGACAGTTATTGGTGGCGCCCTTGCTATGTATGACTTCTATCAATGGGGTTATGACTATGGCCATAATCTTGATCCCAAGGCTGCAATCCAGGTTCCAGGAATGTCCTATCAACCACCTCTATTTGGCCATAAGAGATTACTGAACTTTGATTCCTATTCGTTTCCAGATGTTGGCGGTTGGGTGGTAATTGGAGCATCTGCCCTTGCTTTTGGTGTCTGGTTTATGGAATGGTATCGTCTTCGTAAATTGAAAAAACAAAAATGAGATTTATCTACCTGTTCTTATCTGCAGTAGCAGGCACTTTACTTTTGTCCTGCAATACAAAACCAGAACCTTTCAAATATGGCAAAGATATTTGCCATATTTGCAAAATGGGCATTATTGATCCGAAATTCGGCTGTGAAGTAATAACCAATAAAGGCAAAATATATAAATTTGATGATGTGATTTGTACAGCTCGTTTTTTAAAATCGGGTACCGTTAAAGAATCAGACATCAAAAAGACAGTGGTAATTAATTTCGAAAAAGAAAATGACTTCTTAGATATTACAACTTCTTATTTCGTAGCAGCACCCGAAATAAAAAGTCCGATGGGCAGTAATGCAGCAGCATTTCGTGACAGTGCAACTGCTGAAAAATTCATTACCCGTCAAAAAGGCCAGATACTATCATGGAGTACATTATTAAAAGAAGCCGAATAACCCATGATACGGTTTTTTCTATTTATACTAAGTTGCTTTTTCTTATTTCAGGCCAACGGAAAAACAATTATTGTTGGCCCGAACCAACCAATCCGGTCAATTCAAAAAGCAATTGACCTTTCAAAAGATAAAGACACTATCCTTTTACAAAAAGGTATTTACAGACAAGGGAGTATCACACTTTCTAAATCCCTAACCATTATCGGCGAAGACTTTCCTGTTCTGGATGGAGAAAAGAAATATGAAATTCTGCTTATCAGCGGAAAAAATATTACTATCAAAGGGATTCGCTTTATCAATTCGGGATACTCATCCATGAATGACTTTGCTTCTATTAAATTAGTGGATTGTGAAAATATATTACTCGAGAATAATATTATTGTCAACTCATTCTTTGCCATACACATTTCAAATACCCAAAAGGTAACAATCAGAAACAACCAGATCTCAGGCTCCCCTGTTTCAGAACAACTTACCGGCAATGGAATTCACCTCTGGAAGTCAAATTATGCTTTAATTGAGAATAATCATATTCAGGGTCATCGTGATGGAATTTATTTTGAATTTGTAACCGAATCGATGATAAGAAAAAATGTAAGTGAGGACAATATCCGCTATGGATTACACTTTATGTTTTCCAATAGTGATTCCTACCAGGAAAATATATTTCGTAACAATGGGGCTGGTGTAGCAGTAATGTATTCCAAAAAGGTAACCATGAACAAAAATTATTTTGAACAAAACTGGGGACCTTCCGCCTATGGCCTGTTACTGAAAGACATTACGGACAGCTTTATCAGAAACAATACTTTCCTGAAAAATACTGTTGGTATTAATATGGAGGGAAGCAGCAGAATGCAGATAGAAAAAAATCTTTTCAAAAATAATGGTTGGGCAATGAAAGTGCAGGCCAGTTGTGATGACAATGTTTTTTACTATAATAATTTTACCGGCAATAGCTTCGACGTTGGAACCAACGGCACTCTGGTACTTAATAAATTTATTAACAACTATTGGGACAAATATGATGGATATGATATAAATAAAGATGGGATAGGTGATGTACCTTATCGTCCGGTTAGTTTATACTCAATGATAATAGAACAAAACCCTACAACGCTGATGTTGTTCAGAAGCTTTACGGTTTCT
>JBARSW010000418.1:0-7900 GCA_049644925.1 Chitinophagaceae bacterium
TGGACCGTTCATTATTTTATCGGGATTACATTTGCGGCTTTATTAATATTTCTATGGGGCATTGAGTGGACAAAGCATCCGGAAATTTTACCGGCTATATTTATTGGTATCGTTACAGTAGTTGCTCCCTTTTTCATATTGCAACCGGGTATGGGCTTAGGCATTGCAGCATCTAAAACCCCAAACCCAAATATGGCAAGAATAAAAAGTTTGCTTACCCATTTTATCTTCGGCATTGGGCTTTATCTGTCAGCATTACTCTTAAAAACAATTACTGCGGCCTGAACCCGCCTTGAAATAATGCAGCACACAACAACGGCGCAACAAATGCAATAAGCACAACTATATCTTCACTAAATTTACCTATGCGCCAACTTGCTGCAATAATGTTTTCCGATATGTCTGGTTATACAGCCCTAATGCAGGAAAATGAACAATTGGCAACCATCAAGATCCGGAGACTGAAGGAAGTTTTGGAAACTGCTGTTTCTGCTTGTCATGGAAAAATTCTTCAATACTATGGCGATGGTGCTTTAAGCATTTTTAACAGTGCTATTGACGGAGTTAACTGTGCAGTGAAAATACAACAGGCATTACAACTGGAACCCAAAGTAGATTTGCGGATAGGTATCCATACAGGAGATATTTCAATAGAAAATGAAACCATATATGGCGATGGCGTTAATCTGGCATCAAGGATTGAATCACTTGCTGTTCCGGGTTCAATTTTTATTTCAGAAAAAGTATTTGATGAAATAAAAAACCAGGAAAATCTTACCGCCCGGGAAATGGGTTACTTTGAATTAAAGAATATTATAAATCCTGTCCGCATATTTGCAATAGATATCAATGGCCTTGTTGTTCCTGCCCGTGATGAACTAAAAGGAAAAACCAAACAGCCTGTTAACCGCCTTGCCGTGCTGCCTTTTGTAAATATGAGTGCCGACCCCGAAAATGAATACTTCAGTGATGGTATTACAGAAGAATTATTAAATGCATTTACAAAAGTAGATAGCCTCCAGGTAACTTCGAGAACTTCGGCCTTTGCAT
The DNA here is from genome assembly GCA_049644925.1 of Chitinophagaceae bacterium. Taxonomy (GTDB): domain Bacteria; phylum Bacteroidota; class Bacteroidia; order Chitinophagales; family Chitinophagaceae; genus JJ008. The sequence goes on from JBARSW010000418.1 coordinate 1,051, forward strand.
TTAAAGGAAAAAATACTGATATCCGTGAAATTGGCATACAGCTAAATGTAGACAGAATACTGGAAGGAAGTGTACGAAAAGCTGGTAACCAGGTACGCATTTCGGCGCAGCTGATAAATGCAGCTGACGGTTATCATATCTGGAGCGAAAATTATGACCGTGACCTTACTGATATTTTTGAAGTGCAGGATGAGATCAGCACTATCATAGCGAATAAGTGCCGTGAGAATCTGATTGCGAAGAACCCCGAAAAACTTGTAAAAATCCCAACTCAAAATATTGAGGCCTATACACTGTTTTTGCAGGGCCTTCATTTCCATAATAAAATAACACCAAAGAATACTAAAAAGGCCATAGCTCTTTTTGAAAAAGCAATCACTCTGGAGCCTGATTATGCCAATGCTTATGCTATGGCTGCAACAGGTTATGCTTCCTTAGGCGCTACAGGACAAATGCTTCCCGATAAAGCTTTTGAAGTGGTGCATAGATATAGTGATAAGGCAATACAATTAGATAGTTCACAGGCAGCAGCATATTCGGCAAAAGGCGCTGCCTTTTTGCTTTACGACTGGAACTGGAATGAAGCTTACAGCTTTTTTACAAAAGCCTTGAAACTTAATCCGGCAACAACAGAAGTTCACCAGTTGCTTTCTTTATATTACCTGAGTACTGGCCGCCAGCAGAGAGCAGTTGAAATAATGGAAAAAGCATTAGAGATTGATCCTGTATCACCAATTGTTAACCAATACCTTTCACATGCCTACCTCTGTGCAGGCAGAACCGATGAGGCATTACAACAAATAGATCGTTTACTTGAACTCTATCCAGATATGCGGGCAGCAATGGAGTCAAAAGGATGGTGCATTGGACTTAAGGGCGACTGGAAAAAAGCAAAAGAAATATTTCTACAAATTCACCTTATGATAAAGAATCCGTTAAAAGGCCTTGCACCTTTGGGTTTCGCCTATGCCAAGTTGGGCGAAACGGAAAAGGCATTGGAATGTATCAGAAAGATAGAGCAAAGACAGGTGGAAGAACCGGAGAGTGTACTGGATATAGACCTGGCCATGATTTGGTGGTCGTTGAAAGAAAAGGACAAAGCTATATTTCATTTATTTCAATGTGTTGAGAAAAAAATGGGAGTTGTAGCCATTCTTATTGATCACCCAATGTACAATGGTTTGTCTGAAGACCCACGGTATCAACTATTAAAAGAGAAGCTGAAACTTGTTGAATACACTTAATCTATTAACCGGGATTCCCCGTTAGTCCGTATTATTCCAGAAAATAAAAAATGCTGTCTGCCTGCCGGCAGGCAGGTTTATGCCTCATTTCCCGCAAATGTGCGGGCAGGTGGAACGAACCATCTTCCCTGCCGAGTGTCCTCACCGCTTCGCAGCCGATGTCTCACAGCCCAGGCCTTGTGTGCGGAGTGGACTCGGCGTTAATCTGTAATACAACTCAGTAGTGCGGCGAGTGCCACAAAGCCAAAACACAAAGCCATCTGACACTCGCCTGGGAAATAAATGAATAGTTGGTGAAAGTACAAACCTGCCTACCGGCAGTCAGGCACCAAAACCATGGCTTAAACTCTTATAGAAATTCTTTTCAGCTATATCGCCGTAGTTGGGTGTCCTCCATTCAAAGTCTGCTATTTAATTATCGTCCTTCTCTTCAAGCCTTTCTTTAGTAACATCGGGCTCATTCCTTATTTCTATTTCAATAAAATAAGTACCGCTAATAGAAAACTCTTTCAACTTTATATAAACGCCTTTGGCAAACTTTTCATTTTTATTGATCCAATAAGTTACTTTACCCAACACCGTAGTCTTCTCAATTTTTTCAAACTTTACCAATGCCTTTTCAATGTAGCCCGTATATAGTTTTACGTTAACATCAAACTGCGGTTTTTCGTAAGAACAATTATCTCTATAATAAGGCTTAGCACTTCCCATTAAGATGTTTACATTCTGATTGGCTGCCTGTAAATAAGGAAGCCAGGTGGTTGGAAAGTTTACATTAGCCCTGGACGCTTTGGCAAACCAGGTATTGTTTTGTTCCAGTATAGTAAGCAGATCATTTATTTTATCTGCTTCTTTTTTATCAGTTTCTTTAGCAAAGCTTTCTATTTTAATATTATCAAGAGCTATTTTTTGTTTATCAGTTGCCACCAGGCCTATGCTGTTAATGTTTATTTTGGCATTCTCAATGTCAAAAAGCCACTGTCCGTTTATTAAAAAATGAAACTGGTTTCTTTTTTTAACCATGGTTAAAACATTGGTCGCATTCCCTGTTTTAATGGCTTTATTGGCAATCCAATCTACATACTTTATTTGTTTACCATCTTTAGAAATATACATCCGGTAATAGCCGGTATCAACAATTAAAAAACAATAGCCGTTATACTTATCTCCCGGCAATTTTTCTCCAAGCAGCATACCATAACCAGCTAATTTTTGACCAGCCACATGTGTAAAGGAAGCATTGACAATAACTTCTTCATCGGTATTGATATTGATTTTTTTATTGGTAATACTGTTTAGCGATACCGCAAAGCCCAGTTGTTTATTATCCAATACCAACTGCCCATTCGTAACAACGGCAGTTGCACTATCTTTAGTAATATTACTGAACAATGACCATTTTGCCTTGTTCGTTTTGAAATCTTCCAGAAAAATATTTTTCTGTGCTTGCAAAACAACTGCACTTAACACTAAGCCAATCATAACAAATCCATTTTTCATACTTCTTTTTTTATTTGTCAACTTAAAATAACTCAACCTGGTAAAAATAGGTGGTTCCGTTTACATAAATAGACCTTGTTAAGGGTATATCCTTTTCGCCCCGGCAGGTGTTCTACAAAAAACAATTGGTTGTGGTTTGTGTTTACTTTTCTGCAGATATATTCTGCCACGTTTCAGAAAGAAACAACAGCCCATTCCTTAAATACAGACATATTAATGTATATTAGGGACAAGGGAATATTTTATCACCAGCAAATCAATCAAATGAAGCTTAGCACTGTACAAAAAATGGTAAAATTCTTTTCAACAAAATCAAAATTTGAAAAGATCATGAATGAATCTAAGCGATATCAGTTCGATTGTAATTGCGGAAAGACCTCTTCTATCTGGGATATTGGCGGTGTTCGTTATAAAGCGTATGGAAAACCAAGCACTTTAGTGAAATGCCCACATTGCACAAAAATAGCTATGCGAAAAATTTATAAAGCAGACATCTAAGTATGCTTTCCACAGCGGCAGATTTTTTCTTTCACCAAACACATATACTAAAGACTCACTTCACTGTCCAATAATACCTGGCCTTTTAGGATCTTTCCTTCCCTGACGAGTTTTACATTCGAATAAACGAATTAGATTTGTTACTTGAAATTTTAACTCCTTTACATGAAAGCGATTGTTTATACAAAATATGGTTCACCTACTGTTTTTCAATTGCAGGAAATAGAAAAACCCGTTCCAAAAGAAAATGAAGTGCTGGTAAAAATTTATTCAGCATCTGTAAACTCATGGGACTGGGATCTGTTGAAGGGAAAGCCTTTTCTGGTTCGGCTTTTTGGCGGCCTGTTTAAACCAAGGCACAAAATATTAGGAGCCGATATTGCCGGAAAGGTGGAAGCGGTTGGCAATAATGTAAAAGATTTTAAACCCGGTGATGAAGTGTTTGGCGATATTGCCGGTTGTGGTTTTGGTGGTTTTGCAGAATATGTTGCTGTTCCGGAAAAATTATTGGCAAAAAAATCTCCCGCCATGACTTTTGAACAGGCAGCTTCTTTACCACAGGCTGGTCTTCTTGCCTTGCAGGGGCTTCGCTATAAAGGATCCATTAAGCAGGGTGATGAAATTTTAATTAATGGTGCTGGTGGCGGTGTTGGTACTATTAGCTTACAATATGCAAAATTATTGGGGGCCGTGGTAACCTGTGTGGACAAGGCAGAAAAATTTGATATGCTCCGTTCATTCGGCGCCGATTATTTTATAGACTATACAAAAGAGGATTATACCAGGAATGGTAAACAATACGACCGGATACTGGATGTTATTGCACACCGTTCAGTTGCTGATTATAAACGGGCATTAAAACCCGGTGGTACTTTTGTCATGATTGGTGGTTCTATGGGTGGTCTTTTATTACAATTCCTGTTCATTTGGCCAATCCTATCAAGATTCAGCAATAAAAAATTGGGAATAATGGGTTATAAACCTAACAGAAAAGACCTTGAATACCTAAACCAGTTATTTGAAGAGGGCAACCTGATACCTGTTATTGACAAGAGGTATCAGTTACCTGAAGTGGCTGCCGCTTTCCATTATTTTGGTGAAGGAAATATAAAAGGGAAAATCATTATCAATATAATTGACGAAAAGTAAAATTGGTAAAGACATTACCAGTTGTCCGTAGTGTTCCCCGCTATGTTGCGTGGCAGTCCCGGAGTTAATCTCTAATACAACTCCGTTGTATGGCGAAGCTTGTCCTTATGAAATCAGGATTCCACAAAGCCAACACTTCACTCCTAAAGGGAAACTAATGGACACTTGCCTGGAAAACAAACAAGAGTACTTCTTGGGATGAGTAAAATCATTATACAAGATGAGCATTTTCAACTACCTAATGTTTGTTTTTGCATATTTTTCATTCAGAAAACATCTGACTAAGAAAATAACTCCACATGAAAATATATACAACCCTTACGGTGTCTTTTTTTTCTGCGATCAAAAAGTTTAAACTGTTCTTTCTGATATTTTTATTGAGCAGTCCTGTTTATTCGCAACCAGCACCCACTGTGTCCGGTTGGCATCTTACCAACTATTCATTCATAGATGGATCATTAAGGAAGGAATCAGTATTAATGGGAACTACCACCAAAATCTATGACACTATAACTTTCAAAGGAGATAAAGGCAATGTAGTAATTTCTCAAAAAAGGTTTGATTTAAAAACAGGTAAGCTACTGGCTGGAGTTACCTATAAGGTCATTTGGACTGACCCTCCCGCTGTTTTGAAACCGAATATAAAAACTTCTATCAATTTTGAATTAAAAACCATTTCCTTTTTAAGTTGGAAAGCGCCTCAACAAAGTATGCGTGTAGACCAGGGACTATATGGAGTATATTATGTTACTCCTGGCGGTGTTAAATTTATCAAGAAAGACATCCGTGAAAAACTAACTACTGAAAAACCGATTCTGAAGGGTATCAAAGGTGCCAAAAGAATGATACAACTAAACTTTGGAAATGGATTCCATGCCGTATATACTTACGAATGGAGATAAAATTAAACAGGATGAAGCCGGAGGTCATTCTGTTGACAAAATAAAAAGTCTTTAAGTTTTACGATTCAATGTACTGTTGAGTGTCACTGTTTACCTCAGCGTACAAAGTTGTCCGTAGTGTTCCCCGCAATGCTGTGGGTCAGGCCAAAAAATAAAAATGTTAATTACCAGCCTGTTGGTAGGCAGATTGTGATTTGTTTACAACTTACCAGCAAGCTTTCCTTATTCTGCTACGCAGTTATTTTGCAAAACAACTAATCCCGTTTAGTAATACTAGTCAACCCGTTTGCCTGTTTTATCAATCACATACTCCACTCCATCTTTTTTTACCTCCGCTTTACCATTTTTGAAGAAACCAGCTTTTTCAAATTTTTCTGTAAACAGGTAATTTCCTTCCTTATTAATGTAACCCCATTGTCCCTTTATTTCTACTGCGGCAGCGCCTTCACTAAAATCAAAAGCATATTCATAGCGATGATCAATCTTCAGTGTATTTGTGATGTCTATAAATCCCCATTCCCCTTCTCTTGCACTTGCAACCGCTGCATATCCTTCTGAGAAATAACGGGCATCACCATAATAAAATGGGATGACCACATCGCCAAGGGTATTAATAAATCCCCATTTACCGTCCTTTTTAACTGCTGCAAAACCATCTCTGAAATCTTTTGACTCTTCATAAATAAATGGAACCACTATCTTTCCTGTGGTGTCTATAAAACCCCATTTATTGTCTTTTCCCAAGGCGGCAAAACCTCTTACCCAGGTTACATAATGAGTGCTGTAAACCGCCTCAAATACAATTTCATTCAGCTCGTTCTTGAAACCGGCCTTTCCTAAGGGACCATAAAAAACATATAACCCCTTTTTTTTTGCCGGGATATTTTCTTTTACAACTATTGGAACTTTGGGAACGGGATTTGTCGTTATGGTCGGTGTGACAACAGGTGGTGTAACAGGTTTCTTTTTTACAACAGGAGTGGTTTTAATTGGTTTGGATACAATCGGGATTGTTTTAACCGGTTTCTTTTTTACAACCGTCGTCACCACTGGTTTATTAACGATGGCTTCTTTAAATACTACCGTTTTCTCAAAAGAACTAATGACTTGTTTAGTCAGTTTATGACCATCCACATCAATAGGTGATCGGAAATCGTAGATAATGATACCATCTGGCACAAAGCTTAAATGACTGGTTTTCCTGAAAATGTTTAAGTATAAACTCCAGCTGTTGGCTAATTTTTCTAACCCTGAGCCACTACCTGGGGAACTGCATAAAAATAAATCAAATCCGAATCCTCCTACCAGGTATTTACCGTAGGGATTCTTATAGGGAGTTCCGTCATAGGTTGCCGATAAGCCATACCCTTTGACAAGTGCATTAAAAAGACTGGTTGAAAGACTATTGACATAACTGTCATAACTTTTTCCCTGCAGGTGCATTATTTTAAAACCAATTCCCCATGTTCTTTCAGTATTACGGATGATCCATTCATCATCATTTACCAGTTCCAATAAATATTGCGCAGGGTAAGAAAAGCTAAAACGGTATTTATC
>JBARSW010000419.1:0-5212 GCA_049644925.1 Chitinophagaceae bacterium
GAATGATTTTGCTTAAACATGTTTGCAGCTATTTATGAGAAGCATCATTAAAAATAAGCAGGCTCAAGCATAATGGTCCATTCCATTTCTTTTTACCTTCGTAAAAGTGTGTCATAGCAATACTTAAAATAATAAAGGGATTATTAGAAATATTTTCAAAATGACTGACATAAACATCTTTATTAACAAAGAAAAAGAACCAACAGATAAAGAACTGGAAAACGGAATCAGTTCAACTTACAAGTTATGGGTTCACTTGAGAGATCATGTTCTGAAAGTTTATCCTGATGGTAGTCCTGAATGGTTTTTAACGGGCAAAAAATATGGATGGAATTTCCGGATAAAAGATAAAAAAAGGGCTATCCTGTATCTTTTGCCAAGAGATAATTATTTCAAAGTATCCTTTGTATTTGGCCAGAAGGCTACGGTTGAAATTCTTGAAAGCAATATTTCGCAGGAAATAAAAGATGATTTATCGAAAGCAAAAAAATATGCAGAAGGTAGAGGAATATGGATTGCTATAAACAAAAAATCTAAAATGGCAGATATTAAAAAACTGATTGCCATCAAATTGAAATACTGAAAACTTTTTTACCTGAGCAATTATCCAGCTATCATCTTTTGCAGGCTGCTATCTTAATCTTTTGATGAGATACAATGCTCAATCATTTCTTCTATCTTACCAGGTGCAAACCATTTTATTGCTGAGTCCTTTTTGAACCAGGTTAGTTGCCTTTTGGCATATTGGCGGGTATGAATTTTAATTTGCTCCACTGCATTTTCCAAAGAGAGTTTATTATCGAAGTAGTCAAACAGCTCAGAATAACCTACTGTTTGCATTGCATTCAATTTCCGGTATGCAAGTAATGATTTCACTTCTTCCAGCAAACCGGATTCAATCATTTTATCAACTCTTGAATTTATTCGTTGGTGCAGTTGTTCTTTTGTGAGATCCAGACCGATTTTCACCATTGAAAAATTTCTTTGCACCGGGGTGCCTTTCCTGAAAGATAAAACAGACTTCCCGGTACTTTCCATCACTTCCAGTGCCCGCATCATCCGCTGTGGATTTTTTATTTCTCCTTTCATATAAAATTCCGGGTCTTTCTGTTTCAGTTCCTGCTGCAACCATTCAATACCTTTTTCTTCATAATTCTTTACAATATTTTCACGGATAGCAGCATCAATTGCAGGAATTGCATCCAATCCCTCACAAAATGCTTTGATATAAAGACCTGTTCCTCCCACCATTACTACAACATCATTTTCTTTAAATAGTTCCCTTGCTTTTTGTAGTGCAAATTTTTCAAATAAAGCAGCCGTTACTTCATCCTCTATTGAATGTGAAGCTATAAAATGATGGGGCACCGTTTGTATTTCAGCGGCAGTTGGCCTTGCAACCCCTATAGAAAGTTCCTTAAAACATTGGCGGCTGTCTGCAGAGATAATTTCTGTTTGAAAATGTTTGGCTAATGCAATAGCAACTGCAGTTTTACCGGAAGCTGTTGGCCCGGTAATAATGATGACTGTTTTAGAAGGGATTTTTTTCAAGAAAATTTAGTCAATATTCAATGTTCAATAACTGAGTATTAAAATAGAATAGCGGTGTATTTATTATCTATATTTCCTCTTCATCAGGTGTAATCCCCTCCTCACCTAACCCAATATCTTCACCTTCTTCATCTTTTTCTGCAAATCCTTCACCCACTTGTGTCAGGTCATACTTTTCTTCAATATCAGCAAACTTTTCGCCCAGCAATCCTTTAGTTCCATACTGACTGGGTGCAATACCTTCCGTCCTGACAACAGCGGGATAAGTAATTTTATTATTCTCCTCCTTTGTGACGTGTATCAGTTCCACCAAAAAACTCCAATTCTTATTGAAATCGTACAAGTAAATAAACCGCTGATTTGGATTTTTTATTTCTGAACTTATGGGTGTTTCATTCATCAGCAGTGGCGGAGCCTTGTATTCCTTGTCATAAATTTCCAGCGAAATTTCCCTGCCTTTTAGCCAATGATCGTTGCTGCGAAAAAATGTAGCCTTGTGTTTATTATCGAACTCGTATCCTTTCAAAATTGCATCATGCAGATCCTGAAAAGTCTGTGTATGCCGTATTGCCACATCACGGTATACACTTTCATCTTCTTCAAAATAAATCCTGAATTTTAAAATAGCCATATACAAATTTAAGAAATTTGGTTTAAGGATTAACAACCATTAATCCCAGTTCTTTTCCCTTATCAAGCATAAACTGATATGCCGCTTCATACGTATTGGTGATAACACCATCCAGAATGGCATCTTTTAGTGCATCTTTTATCAAACCAACAGGCCGGGAAGGTACCAGGCCAAATGTTTCCATAATTATTTCTCCAGTTATGGGTGGTTGCCAATTTCGTAAATGATCACTTTCCTCCACTTCTTTACAACGTTCTCTTACCAGTTGAAAATTATCCAGGAACCGTCTTACTTTTTGTTTGTTCTTTGAGGTAATATCTGCTTCGCAAAGCATCATCAATGAATCAATATCGTCTCCCGCATCAAACAATAAACGCCGGATTGCAGAATCGGTTATATTCTCTTTTGTAAGGCTGATGGGACGCAGGTGTAATTCCACCAATTTTCTCACCAATCGCATTTTCTCATTCTGTGGCAGCTTCAGCTTTCCAAATATTTTGGGTACCATCCTTCCTCCCACTACTTCATGCCCGTGAAATGTCCAGCCATGCCCCTCTTCAAATTTCTTGGTGGCTGGTTTTGCAATATCATGAAGAATAGCTGCCCATCTTAACCACAAATCATTTGTGTTAACTGATAAATTATCCAATACCTGCAACGTGTGATAGAAATTATCTTTGTGTCCAAGTCCGTCTTTATATTCTGCACCCGCCAATTCTACCATTTGCGGAAAGATGATTTGCAACAAACCACTTTTGTACAATAAGTCGAAACCAATAGAAGGTTTAGTTGCTCCAATGATTTTATTCAGTTCATCTGTAATTCTTTCCTGCGAAATGATTTTTATCCGGTGTGCATTATCAATTATCCCCTGCCAGGTTGTTTGTTCTATGGTGAAGCCAAGCTGAGTGGCAAAACGGATACCTCTCATCATCCGCAACGGGTCATCACTGAATGTCATGGACGGGTCCAGGGGAGTTCTGATAATTTTATCTTCAATGTCTTTCACTCCACTAAACGGGTCAATTAATTTTCCAAAATCATGCTTATTCAAACTGATTGCCAAAGCATTAATGGTAAAATCCCTTCTGTCCTGATCATCCTTCATAGTGCCTGGCTCTACTTCGGGTTTGCGGGAATTAACCTGGTAACTTTCTTTCCTGGCACCCACAAACTCTATATCAAAAGCCTCCTCTAAATCTCCATCTCCAAGGGAGACTTTTAATGAGTCATTATTATTTGATACAAATACCCGGATATGTGCAGTTCCAAAATTTTTAAAATAATCTACCTGCGGTATGGGAGAAAAATTTTTAGCTGTTTCTTTTGCCAGAGCTATTCCATCGCCTATACAAACAATATCAGCATCTTTTGTTTCCCTTTCTAATAATTTGTCCCTAACAAATCCGCCGATCAAATAGGTTTCCAACTCCAATGCTTCCGCTGCACGAGCAACCTTTTTTAATAAGAATAATTCCTTTTCTGTACAATTAATTTCCATCGGGGCAAAGATAACTTATGCTGGCAAATCAGGATGATTAAGACCTCTAAAGTCTCGTGTAAATAATTTTATACTCTTTACGATTGGAACTACTATTGTCAAATAATTTGCTAACCAAAAGGGTTGTACCTAATACTCCTAAAGCAATACCGTATTCTGTAAGGTTATTCTTTTCAAACAGGGGCTGCCCATCACGAACAGAATTAAAAGTTTTCAGGATAATATATCCACTACTTCCAACGACTATCATTTTTTTTAGTAAACTGATGAATCCCGCCTTTTTCCTGTTGATGCTTATCCAGGCTATATCATCATAATGAACTTTATTGACATATGCAGCCACTGTATCCTGCATGGTTACTCCAAACCTTGTTGGCACAGTTCGTATATCGTGCCATAAAACAAACAAACTATCGTTTACAATTTTCTTAATGATCCCTTGTATAAACATCCTGCTTTTTGTCTCTAGTACAATTGAGGAACCTGCATAAAAACTTTTTATCGTAACCCCGTTCCTTTTTTTTATGCTTATAAAGTCAGCATGCTGGGCATACGATATATCTGAAAGGAATACGATAAAGCTTAAAATAAGCAGGCGGGTCATATTTCAAATGTATAACCACAACATCATAAAATTTGTTAAAGTGTCAGTGCCTTATTACCTGCAAAGAACCATTCTCCCACTTAATAATTGATGACGGGGCAGCAGGAGTCAGATCATCCTGCCTGAATTTTACAACATAGTCAACCCCTGTTAGTATTTCATCAGCTATTTCTGAGAATTTTTTTGCAGCATGCAATCCGGATATATTAGCCGAAGTAGATACAATTGGCTTACGGAATCTTTTAATAAGGTTTTTACAAAATTGTTCGTTGCAAATGCGTATAGCAACACTTCCATCTGAGCCAATCAAATTATCAGCAAATCCTATTGCTCCTTCATAAATTACGGTAGTTGGCTTTATTGTTTCCTCTAAATAATCAAAAACACTGAGATCGGCAGCAGCCACATGCTGTAGAACGGCTCTTTCATCTGCAACCAGCACAATCATCGCTTTTTCATCAGTACGTTTTTTCAACTGATACACTTTTTCAACTGCTGCCTCATTGGTAGCATCACAACCGATTCCCCATACCGTATCTGTTGGGTAAAGAATCAGGCCACCTTCTTTCAATACATGTAGGCATTGTTCGATATCTTTTTCAAAATCAATCATAAATTTTTATAAACTTTCATTACCGCCTCAGCGCATTTTTGCTGAGTAAAATGCTGCGCATGCTTCCAGCCTTTTTCTTTTAATGTAGCAGCAAAATTTTTATCATTGTAAATTTTTTTCATCCCTGTGGCAATTTCTTCTGCTATAGCAGGATTTACATAGTAAGCTCCATCACCACCTGCCTCTGGCAAACAGGAAACATCAGAAGTAATAACCGGCAGTTGGCTCCATAATGCCTCGAGTACCGGAATACCAAACCCTTCGAAAAAAGAGGGATAGATCATTGCTATGGCTGATTGATAAATTGCCGGA
>JBARSW010000420.1:0-5571 GCA_049644925.1 Chitinophagaceae bacterium
ACTGACATGGACTACTTTCATCAGCAGTAATAATTTTAAATATGGAGATGAGATAATACCTAACAATGCCAGTTACCTGGAAAGTATGATACGAACAGGGTTTAATTACCGCTTTGGCAAGTAACAAGTTTCGGAAGATTATAAAGAGTCATTATAATTTGAGAAGTAAAAAAATATCAAAAGTGAAAAAAATACTTTTAATAGCTGCGATTTATTTTACCGGAAATAATTGCCTGGCGCAATTCACTACCAATCTTATTGTTACTCCGCAGCCGCCTGGTTCTTTACTTAACTGGGGCACCAAAGATCTGACCTATATAGTTTCCAGTCCGGGAGGTGCCACCCGGCAGGTAGTGATAAAAGCAACATTAAAAACACCGGATGGAACAGCAGCGACTACTAATCTTGCAAAAGCAAGAATCATTACACTTGGTTCCGGGAATTTAATTTTTTATGCAGCAGATGTGATACCGCTGACGGCGATGGTTTTTTCCGGTAAGTATAAAACCTCCATGGATAAAACCGGTAAACTGCCTGCTGATAATTACCAGCTATGTGTGCAACTGGTAACACCAACGGATTATATTCCTGTAAGTGAAGAACGCTGCCGGAGTTTTACATTAGCTTCTTTTCAACTACCCATTCCGGTATCTCCGGCTAATGAAGAAGTGATGGATGCAATAAAAGCACAAACAGCTATAACTTTCCGCTGGACACCGGTAACACCAAGACCCAGCGAACCGGTACGATACATCGTTACCGTTTTTGAAGTACTGGAAAAACAAACACCGATGCAGGCATTGCGGAGCAACCAGCCCCTGCTTACCAAAGAGGTGATGGGAACCACACAGTTTATCTGGCAACCACAACTCTCTTTTATGAGTAAGGAAAAACCGGCAGATACAGTCAAAATTCATATTTCCGGCGATCCGCATGTTAGTGAGAAGCTGGCAATGGATTCTATTGGTGCCACTACGTTCATCTGGACCATTCAAACTACAGATTCAAGGGGTGTTCCTTTTGGGGATGGAAATATTAACGGAGATGGCATCAGCGAGCCTAATTTTTTTACCATCATCAGCGACAGAAGAAAAAATCCAAAAGGGCCTCCGGCAAAGGTTCTTTATATGAATAGCAGAAACTAAAACTATTTTTAAATCCGGATTTAAAAAGGGAGATTTATTCTCTCTTTTTAATTTTGTACTGATGCTCTACAAAAAATACCTTACTAAAGAACAGGCCCTGCAAAAACTAAAGCAATACTGTGCTTACCAGGAACGCTGCCACAGCGAAGTAGTAGAAAAGTTATACAACCTTGGTGTTTGGAAAAAGGAACATGATGAAATAATTGCCACACTGATAGAAGAGAATTACCTGAACGAAGAAAGGTTTGCCATTGCTTTTGCCGGGGGCAAATGGCGGGTAAAACAATGGGGCCGGGTAAAAATAAAGTACGACCTGAAACAAAAACAGGTAAGCGACTACTGTATAAAAAAAGCATTGCAGCAGATAAACGAAGAAGAATACCTGGCGGTATTAAAAAAACTGGCAGATGAAAAATATACATCGTTGAAATCGGAACAATATTTAATACGCAAAAAGAAAACAATGGATTTCCTGATCAGAAAAGGATTTGAGATGGAGTTGGTGAGAGGTGCGGTGGAGAAGGGGTAGGAAATTATTTTTTAGTGAAAGAGAAAAAAAATTAAGTGTTTTTTGGAATTTTAATAAAGTTCATGTTGTTTGAAGTGCTTCTACAGTAGACTTGTCGGGAATTTACTTTCTTCTGTATTTTTATCAACAAGTTTATTTAATTGCTCTAGCAGGGAAGGCTACATAGAACCGACAAAACTAAGTATGTCGGGGTTAATTCCTTTAGAGTCTGATGCGACTTTGAGAGTTGGTAGAACTGGAATAAAATTAATTTTTGCCAGATTTGAGTTGAAATTTTGAGTTTAAAAATTTCCGGTTAAGTATTTTATTTCCCAATTTCAGTACAGATACTACTAATCTGGTTATTAATATTCAAGAACTCCTTTAAATATAGCTTTGAAAATTAACTAATCCGTTCTAACTTTATTGAACTATGTATTTTTTAGAATCTTGATTCTTCTTGTATCTGGATAGTAAAATAGGTTTATTGTCAATTAATTCTACCTATACCTCTGAACATGAAAGCGAAAGATACTTTATTGTCTTTTGTTGTTGAATATCATGCCGCATTACTCCTAAATTCTTGCGTTCAATATATATCTGTTAAGAATAATATGTATGTTGATTGTAGTTCATGTCCTTTAAGTGCCTCCAGCATTTTATACCATTTAGACATTAAAAATGTATTGTCGCCCTGAGTTTATCGAAGGGTGATTAATTGTCTTCGATAAACTCAGCCAGACATTACAACAGTATAATTTCAAAGAATCTATTTGGTATTATTAAAAATACTGTCATGAAAAAATTAAGAAATAATTTTCTTAAATTGAAACTGTTCCACACGGGTTTGATATCCTTTGTTTGGATAATATTAATTGTCTCTTCCCTTAAGAGCATTGCCCAGAATCCCGTTTGCGTTTACTGCAAAATTCCTCTAAGTTCCAAGACAAAAAACTCCGACCACAAGCTAGGGTGCAATTACAATCCCAAACTGAATGCTACGCCATCCGTTTCATCAGGGACCAACCAGAACAATCAGATGCAATTGATGGAAAATTTAGTGAGCTCTTTTATTAATTTGATCACAAAGACCCCTGACAATTCCAAACAGGAAAAACTGGATGAAGAAAAGCAACAGAGAGAAATTGCCATGAAACTGGCTGACGATAAACGCAAAAAGGAAGCGTTTGATGAATGGAAACAGTTTCAGTCTGAAGAGGAGACGAGGCGAAAGATGAAGGCTGACCATGAAATAAAGCAGGGGCAAAATCTGCTTTTAAAAATGCAGACCATTGGAAACCAGAATGGATCCTTAGCATCAGGAACCGGGACTAAACTTGAAATTCAGCCAATAGGTAAGAATTCCTTCCTGACAGACCAATATTCAGAATTTGAGAAGCTCATGTGCTCGGCTTATTTTTCTGACCTGGCCTCAAAAAGTACTAATGCGGAAGACATAAAATTTTATGCCAATCAGGCTGAGTTGGTAATGGCAGGGAAACCAACTTTTCTTGAGTGCAAAATTTCCAAAGTGTCTGATGAAAAGATGGCAAAAAAAGTAGAAGAAGTAAAAATACTTTATAACGAAATGAATGTGAAGTTTAATGACCTGCAGAAAATTGATTCAATGTTGCAGGGAACCCGTGACACTTTAAAGAAAGTAGAAACCCAAAAGGCTGAAGTAAAAAAGAAAATAAATGATCTTCAGAATCGTGCCGTAACAGCAAACCAAGAAGAAAAAGCAAAATCAGATGAACTATTAATCGAGGCTCAGAAATTATTAATGGAGGCTGATCAGGAAATAAATCAATTAAAACAATCGGAAAAGGATTTTTTGAATAAAAAGACCCAATCGGAAAATGAACTGAATAATTTAAAAACCAAGATCCAGGATAAAATTCAGACAGGGAATAAGTAATTTAAAAATAGTATCCAGAATTAATTAAGCGCAACCATTCAATTTAATAAACCATAAAACCATATGAAAAAGAGCAGCTTTTTATCATTGGTAATAGTATTTACTTTGATAACAATAAGTGTCTTCGGTCAGGCTAAACAATGGTTAAAGGGACATGCGGCATATAAAGAAGGCGATTATAATACAGCAATTCAGTATTTTAAAGAGTGTGTAAAACTGGTTCCTGGTGACGAGACTAATTTAAGGTGGCTGGGACATGCTTACTACTATAACAAACAATATAAAGAAGCAATTGAATCATACAAATCTGCGTTGAATCTGGATCCTTCCAAGAATACTGATAGCTGGTTACAACTGGCATATTCTTACTATGGTCTTGGTCAGTACGATTTAGCTGTTTCAGCCATGAAAAAAATGATAGAACTGACTCCGGACAATTCAGATAATTTTGCGACCCTTTCTAATTATTACCGGTGGAATAAACAGTATGACGAAGCAATAACAGCAGCTAAAAGGGCAATAGATATTAAACCTGATAATTCTCATGCTTATGTTTCCCTTGGGTCAGCATATGGATCCAAGAACCAGAATGATGAGGCTATCAAAGCTTTAATTAAAGCAACTGAATTAAATCCGGAGAACAAAAACGCTTACGAATGGATGGGAAACATCTATTATAAGTCATATTCATTTAATAAGGCGGTTTTTCCCTACAAAAAACTTGTAGAAATAGCCCCGTTAAATACTAACTATTATTTTAATCTAGCCCTGACATATTATAATATGGGCAGTTACAATAATGCCCTTGCTTCAATAAACAAGGTTCTTGATTTATTTACACTCAAAGGTAGTATCGGAATCAACTTTTTTATTGAAGACAATTTTCCGGTTATTAAAGGAATTATCAAATGGAGTCCTGCAAAAAAAGCAGATTTACATTTTGGAGATAAGATTACAGAGATAGATGGAAAATCAATGAAAAAGTTATCTCATGATAAGATATCATCATTTTTGAATGGAACACCGGGCTCACAGGTTTCTCTAACTTTAGAAAGAGCAGAAGAAAAAATTAAAAAATATGTACCCAGAGAAAATGTAATTACCGAAGATGGAGCTTTAGCATTAGGCCTCCGCAGCCTTATTTTCAGCCAAACAGGAAAATTCAGTGAAGCCCTGAATGATGCCCAAAAAGCATTTCTTGCCAATTCAAAGGATAATTATGTGTTAGTTTCTTTGAGTGCTGCATATATCAATCATGGACAATATGAGGAAGCTCTGAAATTGCTGGAAAACCCGAAAAACGGCAAGAAGGCACTCATGTATACCGCAATCGCTTATGCAAAGTTGGGAAAGCTTGATGAGGCAAAAAATGCTTATCTACTTATAAATGACCGGGAATTACTTTCAAAAAACATCCCGATTAAGCAGGATAATAAAATTATTCTTGAGGCTTTCAAACCTCTGGTAATTAGATACAGGGAAAAGGCAACTGCTTTTGAAACGCAGAATCAGTACAAAGAAGCCCTGGCAGAGCTTACAGAAGCAGTTAAGATTGCAGACGAAACAGAATCAAAAGCAATCCTTGAGAATATGTTCAGTATTGTGAGAAAGAACCCATTACTCTCTGAAACATCGGAGGAGGGGAGGAAATTCGGATTAAGAGGAGAACTGCTTGTAAGCGAGGGCAAAATTGAACAGGCGGCCACAGAATTTGACAAAGCCATTCTGGCAGCACCCTATATGGCAAAGCTATATTACAATAACTCACTTGTTCATCTTGAAATGAAAAAATATGATGAGGCAATCATGGACATGAAAACCTATCTGCTTGCAGTTCCGGATGCACCAAATTCAAGGGAGCTTAAAGATGACATAATAAGATGGGAGTTTCTGATGGAAAAAGAACAAGCAAAGTAACCATAAACACGCCGCCATGAAAAAAAATATAATCACCTGTATTTTCTTTGTCGTTTTAACCGGTTGGTTTTCCATATTACAGG
>JBARSW010000421.1:0-23891 GCA_049644925.1 Chitinophagaceae bacterium
CAAGAAATAGAAAATATTTGCTATTTGTTTCTCTTTTTGTCTATCTTAGTAACAAGGTTCTGATGGCGTAGCATAATTCTGAAAAATTAAAATTTCTATATGAAATACAGGATATGTATAACTGCCATTTTATTGTTATGTTCCATTCTCTCTTATTCACAAAATTTTAGTGGGTTACAAAATAAAAGGCTCAACAAGTTTGAAGACTTGGGTGCATTATTAGAGACCGGTATAGGATCACTGTTCGGTGGTAAACTCAAAGGCCAGATTGATAGTGTGGTGGTAACCTATGATTCAGAAAAAAAATTGAAAGCCAAAGTATTTTATACAGGGTATGAAAATGGTTTTTTCACTATTTCATGTATGAATGCGGCCAAACAAAAACAAACGGAATTTGTATCCTTCAAATTTTCGCAGGCGGCAAAAGCATCACCTGTGGAATGTACAATTGATATGGAAGCCGCCGTACCAGCCAATACAAATCTTGAATCTGCTTATTTCAGAATTGATGTGTCAAAAAAGGAGAACGGCTCTGGAAATATTTCTGTATTTCTACTTAATAAAAAATGGAAAAGTAATCTTGATGCCAGAAATATTGTTGTAGAAGTTCCACTGATTGCTGTAGGAAAAGCAGCTAGTCTTACAAATGAAAAAAAGGATATTATTCCTTCAAAAAATATAAAATTCGACCCCAAGATTTTATATCTCAAACCATCTGCAACGCAGGTAATAAAACCAAGGATTTTACCGGGTGGTGGCAATCATTTTAAGAAAGCTTATACTTATCAATCAATATTACCTGCTGATATTTCCGGAACCTGGGTAAACACTGATAATAATACCAGTGGAATTACAAAAATTATTGTAACAAATAACAATACAATTCAGGCTTTTGGTCGCTGTTCCCCACAAGATTGCGATTGGGGAAAAGTTAATATGGTATCCACTGGAAGTAATTCTTATAAGGCAGTTTTTTCATGGGGTTACAAAACAGCTACACTTACAATCACGGTTGCTGATGCAGTACTTTCTGTTTTCGGAACTGATATTTATAATGATGGCAGAGCGTCCCGGAATTATTCATATACATTCAAAAAAGATATTCAATTAGTCTTGATGACTAATCAGATATACACAATGAAACAATTAGCGGTAATGACCCCCACAACGGGTGGTGTTGTAAGTAAAACACCAAAGGGGCCAGATAAAAATGTTCAGTTTTACCTGCTTGATGGTCTAAGTGCTGACGTGGATTTCAAACGTCCGCAGGATATTTCCAATATTAATATCAATGTATTTGCCGATAAGAATCTCAATTCAGGAATTTATTACATTCTACCTGCAGATTTTCATCTTAAGTGGGAACCAAAATCCGATCCCGAAAAAGGCTACGACTTCAGAATTTTATATGGTACTCAGAGAACTGCTGGAGAAGAAACAAACACAGATGCACCGGTACGGATGTCTGCCGGGTTAACTGCAGGAATCAGCAGTAGGGAAAGAAATTTTGTAAAAGAGTTATTGAAAGCTGTTCGGCCGGATTTTGTAGATGTTCGCTACTTACCGTTGCGGGAAAAGCCACAATTAACTTTTCAAAGTACATTGGGTGCTCAGTATAATATTCCTGAAAACAAAATTACTGTTGAAGGAACCTCTGATCTGACTGGCGATATTAAAGTAGCCTGGCAAACAGATGCGGATACCAAAGAGTTTATTCAAACTGCACTAACCTCAAGAGAAGGAATAAGTGCTTCTGTAATATTAAAACCTGATGATGAAGAAATACTCGATCAACAGGTACCTGCTTCTATTAATCTGGCTGATATACGTACATTAGGAAAAATGAGCCTGGAACCCTCTGCCTGGAGGACACAGCAATGGCGCAACCAGACACCTTATCCGCTTAAACTGAAATATATTCATATCCTCAAAAAAGAAATAAGTGGTACTAAGCCTATCATATATTCCTGGTCACTTAATGATATTATCGTTCCCTCCCAGGCACAAGCCAACTTTGAAAGCAGCCGCATTCCTGCATGGTTAGATGTGGATCCTTCTGCCGTGATGTGGATTGAATACCTGGTAGAAGATTGCCTTACCTGTGATCAAAAAGTGATGGATGCAGTAACAGGCGGAGTGTCTGGTACAAGATCACAGCAGGTTAAATTTGTAATTCCTCCTGCTGTTTTTGATTCATTGCATGCTTCTTATTTTATGATCACAGTTCGTAGTAAACAGGCCGACCCGAAGGGTTTGGAATTAAAAGAATTTGATGCAGTAAAAGTTACAAATGATATAAGCAAGAGTTTCTCTGTTGGCCCACTTTATACACCAACCGGTGGCTTATTGGAATTTGAATACAAAATTACTGTAGCTACTGCGGATGGTGATTTTTATCCATCTAATGAATGGATTGCCGCCACAGAAAAGGAAATTTTGCTGGGAAAAAGCAAATTGAAGGCAATGTTTAAAGGTATTATTCCGGGGATCGAATAACGTTTATTCTAATTTTTTCAGAATGTTTTTATTGCGCACCAATACAATTATTATTTTTCTGATAGCAACTTTTTGTTGTGAAAAAGTTGTGGCCCAGCCCGTTTTTACATCGGCTATTGTTATTGAAGGAGAAAAATTATATCGGGATACAAAGAAGAACAACCTCTGGTATTATATCCCGTCCGGTTATCAGTTACTCAGCGATGCTGAGGGAAAACCAGCATTCACCCTTACAAAAATGGTTTATACCGGAACCATTGCAGCAGGCGATGACGGGGTCAGAAAATACAATAATATCATTCAGTTCAAAATTGGAATAGATACAGGGCATCACCGGAAAATTATTTTGTTGAAAGCCTCATTAAAAAGCTTGTACCCGAATTCAGAATTAAGGATGATGCCCGTAAGAAAGTTTTCATCGATCCTCGTTTTTGCAGCATCAGAAATTAATCAGCCAGGTGATAGTATGCGGGTAGTAAAAACAGGGTATGCGGAGCCAACTGATGAAAATGCAGATATTAATAATAGTTACTGGAATGAAAGAATCGTCACATTTCGGATAAATAATACCGATGCTCAATTGATGGAATCAGCATTGAGAAACAGGCAGACAGCTATGAGTTTTTCCTATGCTTTTTATTCTGCTTTTTCTGATACTGCCGGTAATGAGGTCAGCATTGTTGGAAACGATAAGTTGAAAAAAGAAGTGATGGAACTTTTTAATCAACAAGAGAAAGATAAAAAAGACAGTGCTTCTGTTATTACCATGATAAAAGCAGATGCAATACCATTAAAAGTTGATATCAGTAAATGGCCGGGGGCAATACAGCAAATAGATATTAATGAAAAAGTGCCTGCCAGGTTTCCGGTTTTTTATATCTATTGCTATGATTTTAATAATGACCTGCGGTACGATTTGTTCGCAAAGAAAGTGGAAATCAAGGCGACCAGTGTTAATGGTTCTGCAATCAGCACTTCGTTTACGTTTAAACAAAGTTTACCGGATCAGTATGCCCGGAATATTGTTTTCCCTTATGCGGTTCGTTTCGATAAACCATTTTATTACAGGGTAATGGAAATTAGCAATGATGGTGAAATGGTTAAATCAGAGTGGATTGAAAAAAAAAGCTGGAATGAAATTATTGATATAACATCTCCTCCGGATAAAGTTGTAAGGAGAGTAAAAGAAAATGATGATTAATAAAAAGGTAAAAATTAAAATTATGTTTGAATTCTTTAAAAAATCGGTACTGATTTTATTTGTGCTGTTAAGTATTCAGTCTTCCGCCCAGGTAAAATATGATGAAGGTGCAGTGTATATTGCCGGGGTAACGTTGTTGCAGGACAGGGCAAAAGAAAAGGACTATTATTATCTGCCGCAATTCCCCCGCCTATCCACAAAAGAGGATGGAAGCTTTGAATTTCTTTGTTTAAAATATACGGGTGACAGGGCTGAAAATAGTGGAGGTCTGTTTCATGCACTCGTTCGTTTTGATCTTCCGGATACAATACTGGATAAATTAACCAAAGAGTTACAGCGTATTGTTCCAGGTGGTAGAATTGCGGGCCCCGTTCCTTTAATGCAACCTAAAAAAGACGACCCGGAAAATGTAACTCCAAGTTTTGATATTGTATCTGCAGTTCTAAGTAATAAGGAAGGAAAAGAAGCCATGACCCGTTCTGTGGTAACTTCAGGATTTGCACCACTTACTCCGGGTTCGAAAGCGGCTGTAGCTTCTTTACTAAATCAGAATGGTGCTACTCTTTTATGGAATTCATTTACCGGGCCCAATTCTGATGTTTCAGTTGCAATTCATGGTTATTACGAAGCTGCGGTAAAAGCATACAATGCTGTAGTAACAGCGGAGATGAGTGTAATATATTCTCATTTCAGCCAGATGATAGCCAAACAGGAAGGATATAATAAAACGCAAATAAGGCAAGCTATTGATGAGCTCACCAAAAAGGGAGGAATAAAAGTGGATGTTTTTGATAGGTCGGCCGGTCTGGGAGTTAAGACCAGTGAGATGGAAGGGATACTTAATCTTGTAACCAATAAGTTGACTGAAATTATTTTTGATTCAAAAACCGGCTGGTCAAAAGAACCAGAAACGGTTGACCCAAATCTTGGGTTTGATCCAAGGGGTAGACAGGGCGACAAGACAAAAGAAGGCCAGATCATAAGTGATGTGGGGGAAGCCATGAGTGATGTCATGGGATCATTACCCATTTTGGGTTGGTTTGTTCCTAAGAAGAAGAAAAATACAAATCCTGAGTATATAACCGATAATCAGTATGTACTAAAAGACATTCAAAATATCCGTACGAGTAAGTTTTATCTTAACCTGAGTAAATCAACCACTATTAAAGTGCCATTCCATACGGCAGGAAACCTGGGTGGACTATATTCTACTTTGGGTGAAGATGAGAGGTATTTTCGGATAGTCAATATGGATGATCCCGCCTTTCAGCGTCGTGGTATAAACTTCCAGGTAGATGGAAAATTTGTGGATGCGTTTGATGAAATTATCAATTTTGTTACAGTCAACTTCCGTAAAAAATACAACAATGGGCAGAATGATGTTACCTCCCAGGTTATTATAAATGGAGAGGATTTAAAAAAGGGAATAAACATGAAAGAAATTGCTTATCCCCGGCTGGGACTTACAACTGCCGATTGGTTAAATTATGAATATCAATTGCTTTGGAGCTTCAAAGGAAAACAGGAAGTGGTGAGATATCCGGCCGATTCAAAAAGCTGGATAAGTAGTTCTGACCCTGCAGTTCCTTTAACGCCACCGCTGGTAAAAGAATTCATCGAATTGGATGGTGACAGGGAACAGTTTCGGGCAGACAGCATCTCTTCCGTCAATATAAGTTTTGCCAGTACACTTGGTGGTGAAAAAAAAGTAGTACGTAATGTAATTATGAGAGTAAATGACCAGAATTCTACCAGTAAGATTACACTTTATCATGATCCTAATACACCTGTAGTTCACCAGGCTACCTGGTACAGCAAAGTGAAGGGAGAAGCAAAGTCAGATATTTCATTGCTTAACTCAACCTATTTATTTATGTCAGCACCATTGCCTGAAAAATTTAAAAAGTAGATTAATGCAGATAAAAAGAAAAATAGTAAACTATTTTCTCACTATTTTTTTCATTATGTTTTTTTTGAATGAAGAAAAGGCGGCTGCTCAACAGATAGCTATTGACAGGGGTGTAAGGGTGGAAGGTCTTTGGTGTTTCCCCTTGATAACGGACTCTCTTCAATATCTCTATCTGCCTGATCGTTCCATGCTGGCAGTAAATGAAAAGAAAGAACCTCTGTTCTCTTTTATTCGTTATGTAACGCCGGCAGCGGTGAATACCACTTCCGAAAAATCAATTACCCAGGTTGGTGGTGGTGGTGTTTTACATTTTCTTGTAACGTATGATACAGATGAAAGTAAAATAAAAAAAGCGGTGGCAAAGCTGAAAGAGCTGTTGAATAATGATGAAGTTCAACTACGGGGACCAATAATTTTTAAAGAAGGAAGGTATGCACTTGTCTCGTCCATCATTGATCCTGAAACAGGAAATAAGGAGAGGAGGTTAATGGCAATTGGTGCTGCACCTGTATTGCAGGGAAGTAAAATTGCTTTTTCATTTGAATTAGATCCGCAAAGGGCAACATTATTATTAGAGAGCTTTAAATCAACAACCCCTGATGTCTCTATCATTTTTGATTTAACATTTGGCGGTATAATGGATGCTTATAATGCAAAGATGACCGTTGATTGGGCTGAGGTTCAGAAGAATGAAAAAATTTCCGGAGGAGCGAATGTTTATTTTGTAAGTGCTGAGCTGGAAAAAATCTATGAAGAACTGAGAAGAACAAGTGCTATTAAACTCGAAGCAACAGGCGCAGATGACAAGATGCAGAAGATAGTGGATGAAGCTTATGCAAAAGTAACAGATATGATGTTTCGCCGGGTAGAACCAGAACAGGTTCCTGCTGCTAACCAGGGTGGTTTGGGTTCCTTATTAAGTAGTTTAATTGGCAATAGCGGCAGTGGTGCTGCATCCAGCGGCCAGACATTTGGTTTTGGTGCACACTTTGGTTACAAGCGGAAAGATGTTAAGCTGAGTGGTTATAGCGTTTTGAATTTTAATAGTCGCAATGCTACAGATCGTCATCATTATATCAGTTTTAATATCGGGGATATTTATAAAAAGTATGGGGCCAATGATGAGTATTTCAGAACGGTGTCATTATATGATCCTGAATTTGAACAACGCCAGGTATTTGTTGGTGTAGATGGATTAATTGTTCCTGAATTTGACAAGATGATCAATAGTATTACGGTAACACTTCGTAAAAATCATCAAAATGGAAGTACCACTTTGCGGGAAATAATTGTTACAAAGTCGACATTGGCTGATAACAGAAGCCTTGCCATGACCTATGGCTCTGTAGGAGATACTAACAGGGAAGAATGGTTAAATTATGAATATAAGGCACAATATAATTTCCTGGGTGGTAAAACTTATCAAACTGAATGGAAGAAGCAAAATAATGCGATGATCAACTTATTTGTACCGTATGAAAGAAAACTGGTAAAGATTGATGCAGATAAGGAGTTGTTAGTTCAGAAAAATGTAAGGGCCATTTCAGTTAAAATTGAGTATCCATTCTTTGGGGAGAAAAAAATTATGGAATTTACTGTTAAGCCTAATGATGATTTTTCTCAAAAAACATTTGATGTTACATTGCCTGCGGGCCAGTATAATTACACTTACAATATCCGGTGGAGGATGAAGAACAACACTGAAAAAGTACTAACCGGGGAAAACGATAATGAAATATTATTTATTGATGCGATACCTGATAAATGAAAAAATGTATTTACATATTATTGATTAACCTGTTTGCTGTATTTCCGGCAATGGCGGAAAAAAAGTGTACGTCTGATATTTATATCATTTTTTATGCAACTTACCAGGGAAAAACCGGGCATATTGGAATCGCTGTGGATAATTATAAAATCCTGGTTACAGATTATAAAAAGCAGGGCAAAATAAAACAGCACATGGATACTGTAATCAGTAAGGAATTAACTTATTACGATATGTGGCCCGATGAAGATGAATTCAGTGTGTTTAATGCCGGAAAGAATTTACCGGCCGTATATTATAAGTTGCCTTTACATTCCGGGGATGAGATAACGCTGAATACACTTTATGATAAAGGATTGCCCCATAAAGAAAATTATCCCAGTGATGGAATACTCCAGGTTAAAACAACATGGCAACAAGACCAGGAAATGATTTTTTTTCTGGATAGCCTGATCAATAGTAAAAAGGGGTTCAATGCTCAATTATTTAATTGTGCAGATTTTGTAAGAGTTGCACTGGAAAAATTACTAAAGGTATCATTAAGCAGCCAGGAGTTTGTGGGAACAGGTATGAGCACCACTCCTAATAAATTATATCGCACCCTGAGAAACCAGGAAAAGGTTCTCGTTATTAAAAATGCTGATGAGAAAGCAAGCGGATCATTTATTGAACAAAGGATATTATATAAAATAGTTAATAATAAGTAAACAAATTGCACCTATAACTGAAAAACAAACAATATGAAAATTTTGAATTATTGCCGTCTTAACAAAAGCAGTCTGATGATTTTTGCAGTTTTTATGCTGCAATTAAGTTCCCTCAAAGTTTTTTCTCAAAACCTTGACTACAATAGTAAAGTTACTGTTGCCTTAAATGATGGAACACTCATCACCCTCTATGCACAATTGCAGGGAACCGGTATGACTGCCAGGCCTACAAAGAATTTTTATTATCTGCCCACACAGGTAATGCTTGCAAAGGATCCTGTATCGCAGGTACCCGAATTCCTTTTTCTGAAATATATAACAGAGGAAAGGGAAGACCAGGGAGGAGTAAATGGCGCCTTGATGCATTTTTTAATGCAGACAGGATATACACCTGCGCAATTGACAGAATTGCAATCGAAACTTGATGCCAAAGTTAGTGGTGGGTTGGTTAAAGGTCCCGTTGATCTTTTTGCCACCGGAGATGCTAACTCTTTTACTATTACTTCTGCTGTAGTAAATAAAGAGGGTGGTATGACCAAAAGTCTTGTTACATCAGGTAAGGCACCTTTATACCAGGGAGGAAAAGTAGCAGTGGCAACTAATTTAAATAAATACGGCGCACAATTAATGGCAGCTACTTTTGAAAAAGCCAACTCGATTACAGACTTGAGCGTAAATCTTTTTTATAAATATTACCTGAAAGTAAATGGCTTGAAAGGTAAGATTACGGTGGACTATGAAAAGATATCTACTATGATCAAGCAGGACAAAGTAACAGCAGAATACAGGAGAATAGAATCAAAGAATTCCGTACAGGAGAGTCAGTCATGGGATGAATTACACAAAGTGTATAATAAGCTTGTAGAGAACAATGCAGTTAAAATTGAGATTGAACAGGGGATTTCTAATGCCACTTCTGATAAACTTACCGAAATGTTTTTCCAGCTTTTCATGGATAAGTTTGCTACACCAGCTTCTGATAAACCAGCTCCTCCTCCAGGGGAAAAAGAAAAAGAATACTTACCGGGAAAGAACAATGCTTATGGGTATTACCTGAATGTAAATAAAATTGAACAAAGTATAGTTAAGAAAAAGGATGTCATTTATATGAACTATGATTATATGATGCCGATGGAACTTTCAGTTACACAGAATCTAAAAACTTTTTATAATTCTGTAAAAGACAATAAAAATTGTATTGCTTCCATTAATCTGAATGATCCTTTTTATAAGCATATGGATATTCAG
This sequence comes from Chitinophagaceae bacterium, assembly GCA_049644925.1. GTDB lineage: Bacteria > Bacteroidota > Bacteroidia > Chitinophagales > Chitinophagaceae > JJ008. The sequence continues at coordinate 9,330 of JBARSW010000421.1, forward strand.
TTTCTGGTAGATAATGATGCGGTTAAAATGTTTGAAATGGGAGAAGTCAATTACGTAACAGTTAACGTAAGAAAGAAAAGAAATACCGGAAATGATTTTACAAATGGATTTGTAATTAATAAAGAAGACCTGGCTAGCAAAGGAAACCGGAAAAGTTTGACCTATGCAGCCGGGGATGATAAAAACCCAGAAATGTTTCAGTACAAAACACAATGGAGTTTGAGAGGTGGTTTGCTTTTCCCTAAAGAACCACAATGGCAGGTTGGTCAAATGCAGGGCAATGAATTGAAGTTGCCGGTACAGGCTCATAAAATTGAGTTTGAAGCTGACCTCGATAAACTAAAGGAATTGAGTATTACCAGGGCGGTGATGCAGGTTCGATATAGTAAACTGGGAGAAGAAATTGAAGAAAATATAAGTGTATCCCCGGCAAAGAATGAAGCTATCGCAAGCAAAATAATTTTTATTGACAGGGATGTAAGAGGGTATGCTTTCCGCTTAATTTTCTATCACAAAACAGAGGGCAAACTGGCATTAGAATGGAGTCCGAAAATAAGCGGCAGCGGATCAGAAAGTTATGAGTATGCAGTTATTCCGTCAGAACTTAATGATAAGACTTCGACAATATTTAATAAAGCTATTGATGCGGCAAAATCAATCATTACGCCTGGGCCTGATGGTAAGGTATCAAAAGATAAAGTGCTTGATAGTTTTAAAGATATTCTTGGCGCAATTAAAAATTAGTTTATCAATATCCAAACTTTAATCATTTGTTGTTAAGACTAAAAATCATGAATTATGAAATATAAATGTTCCGCCGTGATGTTGCTTTTCATAGCTATTTTCACTGCAACTAATTTGTCGGCACAAAAGGAATTTGTACAGCGTATTCTGCTTGATAAACCAGTATCTGCCGGAACGCTGAAGGTTTTTCCTTTGGTGGAAGAGCCTAACAGTTATTATTATCTTCCAAATAAAGTACGCCTTGGTGTAGATGATAATGGACGTCCGCAGTTCTCATTCATCCGATATGTGGAAAACGTTCGTTCCGGTGCCAATGAGAAAGAAGCAACTATTGGTAATGGTGGTGGATATGTACACCTTTTGGTGGGATTAAGCGTAAGCCCAGATGAAATAAAAGCAGCAGAGCAGGAATTGAAAAATGTGAATCCCAAAGGAAAAATTGTTGGAACGGTAGTTTACCGTGGTGGTACAATGGCATTGATAACTAAAAGTGTTTTGACAAATGCTAATAACACAAGTGGCGAAACTCAAAGAAGGGTTTTAGGAATAGGACCTGCTCCAGTTTTGGAGGGAGATAAAATTGCCGTTTCTTTTTTGCTGGATAAAACAGATGCTACTTTATTGATGGAGTCTTTGAAAACACCCACACCGGACATTTCATTCAACTTGAATATGACATTGGCCGGTTATCAATCTCCGGTGGAGTTTAAAATTGAAATGGAATGGGATAAAATTTATAATCATGAAATTTTCAATATGGGAGTAGCAACACCCATATTGCAGGCAGAAATCGGTATTGCTACTCAACAATTAAAAGAGACCGGAGCAATTAAAGTAACGCAAATTGGTGAAGACCCTAACATGCAGCGACTCCAGGATGTGCTTACCAATAAAATGATTGATATGTGCTTTGTACCATTTGGAAGAGAAGGTTCTCCCAACTGGAGCGATCTGGCACAACCATTAAATGGAGGACAGAGTTTTCTGGACAGAGCAACCAATCAATTGAATAATGAACGTCAACGACAAAGAGAAAACAACAACCGTATAGAAGATAGAAACAGGGAGGAAAGAAGATATACTGATGAAGAAAACCGGAGAAGAAGAGAAGAAAATTACAGACGAAGTCAACAGGATAGCAGCCGGAATAATAGTAATGCAGGTAATAATGGGAATTCAGGGAATGCCGGTTCATCATCTGCAACTGCCGGATCACAAGAAGATAGTGATACAACTTCAGTTGGAAATATTTTAAGTGATGCGCCAGTTCCTGTTTCTACAACCCGACCGGCAAGAGCTGACTCTGCAGGTACCGCGGTATTAACGAATCCTGCCAATATCCGACCTGCCAATCAGCCAATTCCTGATGCACAGCCGGTACAGCAGCAGCAAGAAGGGCTGCAGCAAATTAATATAGTAGCATCTTTTCAAAAAAAGACAATTAAACATTCCGGGAAATATACTGCAGAAGCGAAAACATATTTCACTACATCATTAACCGAAGTGTTTGGCGGTAATATTGGCAAGATCAACTGCAAAGATTGTATCAGGGAAGTAAACCTTGATGATCCTTTGTATAAGCAAAGAGAATTAGTTTGTTTTATTGATGGAGAAATATCTCAGGATTTCGACAAGTTCATCAATTATGTTTCTGTTAGTATGAGAAAAAAACACCAGGGAGGAGATATTACTACAGATGAAGTAAGGGTCGATAGAAAGAATTTCAGCAGTGAAGGAAATAATTTTAAGCTGATGTACGGATGGATGGCTGGTGATAACGATCGGAAAAACTGGTTAAACTATGAATATAAAACAGTCTGGAACTTTTTTGGAGGTGCTACTGTAGAAAGTGATTGGACGTCTACGGTAAATCCGGTAGTTCCGCTTAAGGCACCTGTTAAAAGAAAAACGGTAAATATAATTGCTGACCCGGATATTATTAAACAAAACAATGTAAGAAGTGTAACCGTAAGAGTATATTACAAAATTGCAAACGGCGAAGAGCAATTTAAACAGGCGAGCCTTAATATCAGCAAACAGGTTTATGGCGCTACGATTGATTTTATTCTTCCCAAAGAGAAATCTGATTATGAATATGAAGTAGATTGGCAAACAGGCAATAACCAGGTAGTAAAATCAGGGAGACTTAAAACATCATTTGATGATTTGTTTGTAGATACTTTGCCTAAGTAACAACAATTCAAATTGCAATTAATTTTAAAAATGTTTTTTTAGATGAGATCATTTTTTGTTAAACTTTTTCTTGTTTTTATTTTACTCTCATTGAGAGAAACTGTTGACGGGCAACCTGTTCCTCCTGCTCAGGTACTCACTTATTTGCAACAGAAAATAAATGTATTTTATGTAGGAAGACCAAATGCTGTTTACGCAGGGCTTAGTGTGAATCCTATTCCAGCAACTACCATTAGTAATAATACCAATGGAGTAATTTTTGGTAATGGGGGAAACAACCGGATGAGTACCTGTGCCCGGTTGTTATTAAGCCTCTTAAAAGACCGTAACAGAGGTGGCAATGGGCTTTTTCAGGATTGGGTTTACAATCTTCTGAAGATAAAAGATAAACCGGTTAATCTTTATTTTTTTAATGACCGGATGACACCACTTAATCAAACTGCAGCATCTCTTATTGGAATTGACACTATTAGGGTAAATGATGGATTAAGAGTTTGGCCTTGTGTTTGGAGGGAAGGAGAAAACAGTGCCGGTACAATTTATCTTGGTGAAACTTACTTTGAAGAAAATCTGCCAGTTTTTCAAAACACTTTAATTGAATTGATAACATCTGCTGAAATCAACAGTTATCGTACTTTACACACTTCCGGAATTTTTTCATTTGTAAATCCTGCATTGGCAAATACAAGGTTTTATGCATCAGCTGCCGTTATGGACAATCGTTTCGTAACAGACCAGGGAGTTTGTAATGCACTGAGTTACACTTTTGATACTTCCTATCAGCGACTTTTGTACAAGTGGTTTAGCCGGCCTTCAATGGTATTAATGAGGCAGGCACCAACACCAAATTTTGAAAATAGCCAACTACGTCAAAACTGGATTTTAAATAATCCAGCATTTACAGAACTTGGAACAACTTTAGGTAATTTGCCTTCGCCCCGTTTTAACAGTCAGATAAACGCTACTTATGGCTGGCTCAATTTTTCAACATATGCTTCACGAAACCGGGCAGCCGTAGCTTATAAATTGCGCAATGAATTAACACAGGCTATTATTTATAATTATTGTATTCAGAAATTAGGATTACAAACATTTATCAACAGTATCAAGTATAACAATAATCGGTTTATAACAGCAACACCAGATAATAAATTCGCCTTTTTACTGGAAAATATATGCCGGGTAAAAATGGGAACTCAACCATTGGAGCAACTCAGAACAAATCCACCTGTTGACAAAAGATATCTGGCACCGATAGTGCTGGTACATGTTTTAACGGGGCGGTCTGAAAATTTTACATACGAAGATTTTTCAGCAAATGTTGGCGCTGGATTTCCGCAAGAACTGTTTAATTTATATACTCCGGATATCAGAACTGCTATCAGGGCTATCAGCATTCCAGCAGATATTCCTGATGTCTGGTATTCTGTCAGGGATCAGATAAATGCCATTTTAAACCCTTAATAATATTAAATCATTGTTTTATGAAAAGTAAATTATTTAGCGTTCTGTTGCTTTCATTAACGATTATGATATGCAAGCCTGTTTATTCTCAAACAAGTGACAGGGATTATCTGATTTCCAAGATTCGGGTATTTTATGTTGCTTCACCCAATGGTAGCCCACTTTCAGTTTCTCAGATTTCAGCAAATTCAATAATCAATTCAGCTAATATTTTCGGCACTACAAACAATGGAAATATGGACCGGTTTACTGAATTTCTGCAACAACTTTTTAAGCCGGTAAGCCAGGGTGGTATGCCGGATCTGCAACGCTACACCGCAAGTATTCTGCGGTTAAACAATAAGATTGTTTACATGTTTATTTTTAATGATTTCAATCAGACAATTACTCCGGCAACTGAGACCTCTTTAGGGCTCTGCGTTTCAGCTGACCGTCGGGTTTGGCCATGTGCTTTGCATTATTCAGATAGTAGAGGCCATGTTGCTGATTCAGTGGCTGGACATATCAAAATGGGGGAGAAATATTTCCGGGACAACGGCATTACAGTTGGAAGAAGAACATTTCTACATGAAATGATGCATACCCAGGATCCTTCAGACAGAAGGGAGCATATGTGGTATTCTTCCGCACTACGTCAGTCTTTTTCTTATGGTTCCGACAACGTTCACTACTTTGTAGAACTAACTCCAAATATTACAGCAACATACCAGGAAGGAATTGCCAATACTTTTACTTATTTATACAGTGGTGCCGAAAGAAGAGAAACCATAAATTGGTTTGCAGAAAATGGTGAATGTGTAGTTGAAACAGCCAGGCCTGCTTCTATTCCGGCTTCTATGTGGTTATATTCTCTTATAACAGCTAACAACCCACCAGGACCAGGAAGAACACCTACATCACCCAGGTATAATGCAAACATTGTAAGTAATTATAAGCTTTACCGGATTGCTGAACTTCCTTCAAAGTTTATCATTCATAATGAAAAGATAATAGGCATCATGGCTGCGGAGTATTCCCGAAAAGTTGGATTTGCAAAGTTTATGAGTGCCTTACGGCAGACTAACAGGGATGTAACAAATGTTAGCACTAGTCCCCTGGCAAGGCTTATAGAAAATTTTTGTTTAACTGCACTGCCATCCGGACTTACTGTGCAGGATGTAACTGCTGTTTCAAGGGCACAGATGCCCTATCTATATCCATTAGCATTAGTTGATTATTTTACTTATTACCGAACAAATAGTAAAGCAGAATACAGGGCTTTATTTGAAAACCTGCTTCCTGAAGTATGGGTGGATCTTTACTGGACTGCAGGAAAAGATATTGTTCGAAATGCAGCCCGGTTTACAATGACCAATGGAAGACCAACTGGTGTGCAACCAGTGAATACACATATTGATGCAATAGTAGAAGCGCTGGGTTTAAATACTCCATAAATCAATTAATCCGGTAATACGGATGGTTTGAAAATGATTGAATTGGAGTTAGGCATTTGAGTGAACGAATTTTTTGCTTGGATTTATAGATATTAAATGCAGGCAATAAGAAGAAAAGGTAATTGCCATATAAAAGAACTCAGTTTTTTTGCAGACTGAGTTCTTTGATTAATGATAAAGTCTGTCCGTAATAAAAGATAAAATTATTTTGCATGAAAAAGATATTACTGTTATCTGGTTTGTTGTTTTCTGTAACAACAATCCTGGCACAACCCGGTAAATTTGCAGGAACTAAAAAATCAATGATTGGAAAAGTATATACAGAAACAACTGAAATTGCTCAATTAAATGGCTGGAAACAAATGGAAGGAGGTGTGATAAATAAACCCGGTGATCCTGAAATGATAATAGTGGATGTTTTTAAAAAGGGCACCACTTACCTGGTGTTTTTTAGTATTAAAGAAGATACAGCTTCTGATAAGTATACTATCTATGATTTGGCCGAGATTACAGGAGTGCAAAAGGGATGGGTAATAAGAAGTAGTTTTTGCCGACAGAACAAAGTTGAAGACAGTTATATAATCGTCTGGGGTAAGCAGACTAATGATGCGTACATGAAGCTTATAAAAAAGGCCTGGCGGTTTAACCCGGATAAGCGAAGAATTGAACTGACACCCGTTAAAGGAATTGATTGCGAAAATGTAGTATGCTGAACCTGTAACTTCCACAAAGAAAAAGCGGCCAATTATATTAGCCGCTTTTTCTTTTATTGAGGGAATGGATTTTATCCCATATTATGAAACACTTTTTGTACATCATCGTCCTGTTCTAAACGTTCTATCAACTTGCTTACATCAGCAGCCTGTTCATCATTTAAAGGAACAGTTGTAGAAGGAATCCACTCTAATTCTGCAGTAATGGGGGTGATACCTTTATCTTCTAATGCTTTTTGCATATTACCAAAATCAGTAAAGCCGCAACGGATAACTAAAATTTCTTCTCCATTTTCACCAGTGCTTTCACCTAATTCTTCCAGGCCGAAATCAATTAATTCCAGTTCCATATCTTCTGCATTCAATCCTTCCGGCTTCAGTTTAAAAGTTCCCATTTTTTTAAACTGGAAAGCCACACTTCCGCTATTGCCCATTGCACCATGCCCTTTTGTGAAATGCGATTTTACATTCGCAACAGTTCTAACATGATTATCAGTGGCCGTTTCCACTAATATCGCCACACCATGCGGTGCATATCCTTCATACAGTATTTCATCATAGTTTACCAGTTCTTTTCCTTGTGCTCTTTTAATAGCAGCTTCCACCCGGTCTTTAGGCATTCCCACACTTCTTGCATTCTGAAAACAACGGCGAAGGGCGGCATTTTGTCCCGGATCAGGGCCCCCTGCTTTTACAGCTATTATTATTTCTTTACCAATACGGGTAAAGTTTTTTGCCATCTTATCCCAGCGGGCAAACATGGAGGCTTTACGTACTTCAAAAATTCTTCCCATAATATTCTTTCTTTAAGTCAAAAAGGCAAATTGGTAAAAAGCTGAATTCCTTTCAATTTGGAGTGCAAATCTAAGGTAATAGGGATAAATGAAAAACCGCCCTTGTTGGAGGGCGGTTTCAAAAAAGCTAATCAGGATTTTAACTGACAGGGTCTGGCTTACCCAGCTTGCTGATAAACATTCCTAAATGAACAACAGCAAATACTACTGAAATATAAAGTAAAGTTCTATCCGAGTCAAAACCGACTGTATATTGGTGCAATAAACCGACTACTATCAGCAAAAGGCTAAGTCCCAAGCCAGTATATCGGGCAAATTTCATTCCTTTTCTTTCAGTTGTTCCGTTACCCAGGTGGCTGTTCTTAGAACCATAAACGAGGTAAATATCTAAACCAATCAACATCCAAACCAATAAACGAATCCAGGTATCCATTGGAAGGAAGACCATCATAAACAGACAGGTAACGACTCCAAGTATTGGAACCAATGGCACAAACGGAGTTTTAAAAGCTCTGGGAATTTCAGGCATTTTTTTCCTCATTACCAGGATGCCGATGCAAACAAGAATAAATGCAAACAATGTCCCTATACTGGTCATTTCTCCAACTACCCTGGCTGGTACAAATGCTGCAAATGAACTTACAAAAACCATAAAGAGTAAATTGCTTTTAGCCGGGGTTTGCGTTTTTGGATTTACTGTAGAGAAAATTTTGGGAATTAATCCATCTTTACTCATACTGAAAAATACACGACTTTGACCCATTAGCATCACCAGTATTACGGATGAATAACCGGCAAGGATAGCGACAACAATGGCCCTGTTTAACCATGGATAGTCTGGCTGAATTACTCCGGCCACATCAGGTTTCCCCATATGTTCAATTGCTACAGCAACAGGTGCTATCCCGTCTTTACCAGCGAATGTTGTATAACTAGTAACACCAGTCATAACATGCGCAAACAGTATATATAATATTGTACAAATAAGCAGCGATCCAAGAATTCCAATTGGCATATCCTTTTTCGGATTTTTGGCTTCTTGTGCTGCCGTACTCACCGCATCAAAACCGATATATGCAAAAAAGACAATTGCCGCAGCCCGGATAATTCCGCTAAATCCAAAATCGCCAAATTTTCCGGTATTATCAGGGATGTAAGGATTATAATTACTGGTATTAATATATTTCCAGCCAAGAAAAATGAATACAAGCACTACTGTTACTTTTAATGTCACAATTACTGCGTTAACGGAAGCACTTTCCTTCGTTCCTTTAATCAGCAGTAAACTCATCAGGACAATTATAAATACTGCAGGAAGGTTAATTATTCCGCCATCCCATGGGCCAACAGTTAATTCAAGTGGCAAGTGTACATTAAGCCCTTCCAGAAATTTAACAAGGTATCGGCTCCAGCTTATACCAACTGTAGCAGCGCCAACTGCATATTCGAGTACTAAATCCCAACCAATGATCCAGGCCATAAACTCACCCATTGTGGCATAACTATATGTGTATGCACTTCCGGCAACTGGAATCATTGAAGCAAATTCTGCATAACAAAGCCCTGCAAACAAGCAACCCAAACCAGCTACTACAAAAGAGATAGTAATGGCCGGGCCGGCATGATTGGCCGCTGCCATACCTGTAATGGAAAACAATCCGGCACCAATTATTGCTCCTATACCAAGTGCTATCAAACCTCCGGCACCCAATGTTCTTTTTAAAGTATGGGTTCCTTCTTCCGCTGCTTCACCCAAGAGTACATTCATCGGTTTTCTTACAAATAAACTCATAAGCTGTTTTATTTTAAGTGACTAAGATAAGTATTGAAAGTAGTATTTCACCAATTGATTTTTTGAAAGGTATCATCGCTTTTTCTGTGCAGAAATCGCAAGATAATACAAGGGTACTCCCAGTAAAACTATTACCAATCCCGGCCAGGTATATTCCGGTTTATAAAAAACAAGTAATATACAGAATGCAGCACCCATCAAAATATACAAGGCAGGTAAAACAGGATAGCCAAAAGCTTTGTAAGGTCTTTCTGCATCGGGTCTTTTTTTCCTTAATATAAAAATGCCAATGATGGTAAGCATGTAAAATAGTACAACAACAAAAGAAATCATGTCCAGCAGTTGACCGTATTTTCCACTCAGGCTCCAGATACAGGCAACAATACATTGTATCCATAATGCAACCTGTGGAACTGCATTCTTATTCAAGGTCCCAACACTTTTAAAGAAAAACAAACCATCCCTTGCCATAGCATGATAAACTCTTGCACCTGCCAGTATCAACCCATTATTGCAACCAAAAGTGGAGACCATAATTAATACTGCAATCAATGTGGTTCCAAAAGAGGGGAATATTTTATTAGCAGCAGATAAAGCCACCCTGTCATCAGTTGGGAATGCCAGCTCATTTATTGGCATCACATTCAGGTACATCAGGTTGGCCGAAACATAAATTATGGTGACGACTAAAGTTCCAAGTAACAGGCTTAAGCCGATATTCCGTTTCGGATTCTTCATTTCACCTGCAATAAAGGTTACATTATTCCATGCATCACTGCTGAAAATGGAACCTACCATTGCGGCAGCTATTGCACCCATAAGCGCTGAACCGCCGATACCAAGCCACTTTCCATTGGTAATAAAACTACCAGTAGCATCTTTTTCTATTTGCATAGCAGAAAAACCAGTTTTCCAGTTTTCGGCCCAGAAACTTTCTTTGGCCAAAAGGAATCCAAAAGCAATCAAACCAAAAAGAGCAAAAAGTTTTGCTGAAGTAAATAAGGTCTGAATAAACTTTCCTTCTTTTATTCCTTTTGAATTTATATAAGTGAGCAAACAGATAATGGCAATGGCTACTAACTGTCCTGAATAAACTTTTATGATACCAGCATCAAAAAGGAAAAAATTGTTGCCTAATTCGGGTACCAGGTAAGCAAGGAATTTTGAAAAAGCAACACCTACTGCGGCAATTGTAGCGGTTTGTATCACCGCAAAAAAGCTCCAGCCGTACAGAAATCCCATTAAAGGGTTATAGGCTTCTTTTAAATAAACATATTGTCCACCGGCTTTTGGAAACATGCCACTTAATTCTCCATAACTCAGGGCGGCGGTTAATGTCATAAAACCGGTGATAAGCCATACCGCCACCAGCCAACCGGCACTGCCTACATTCCGGGCAATATCGGCACTCACAATAAAAATTCCGGAACCGATCATTGAGCCGGCAACAATCATGGTGCCATCAAAAAGACCGAGTGTCGGTTTAAACGAAGTTTGTTGTTCCGTCATATTATGTATTTAGAAGGAGTGCCCTGGTTAAAAATGAAAGGGAAAATACATATTTCCTTTTAAAGGATTAAAAAAGAATTATCTAAACCTTTGTTTTTACAGATTTCCCGAATTGAAACTAAACCTTTAGTTTTGAGAACTTAGCATTTAAAGTATGAATCAACGAAAATCCGGATTGATCGCCTTCGGGTTGTTTACAATCATTGCCATTGTTCATTATCTGGATATGCAGGGTCTTCTATCTATTCCTGATCAGGCTTTATTGGTCATAAGATGGATTTTTATTACCAGCCTTGTTTTATTTGCTTTTTATAAAAAATCGCTTACAACCTGGATTCTGGTAGCTATGGCAATTGGTGTTGAAATAGGGCTGGATTTTCCGGCCTTCTCACAAAATTTGCAATTTCTCAGTAAGATATTTTTGAGGTTGGTTAAAACAATTGTTGCTCCTTTATTATTTGCCACACTTGTTGTTGGTATTGCCAGTCATGCAAACCTGAAACAGGTGGGAAGAATGGGTTGGAAATCCCTGGTATATTTTGAAGTAGTTACTACCATTGCCTTATTTATCGGTTTGTTATTTATAAATATAACCAAAGCCGGTGTTGGGATTAAAGTTCCGGAGGCTCTATTAAAAGAACTGCCTGAGGTAAAAGTTAAAGGATGGCAGGATCATATCATTGACATTTTTCCGGAAAATATTATCAAGTCAATTTATGAAGGAAATGTTTTGCCAATCGTTTTGTTTAGTGTTGTATTCGGAATCGCATTGGCTTTGCTGAATGAACACAAGAAAAGACCGATGCTGAATTTTGCAGAAAGTTTGGCTGAAACAATGTTTAAGTTCACCAACATCATCATGTACTTTGCTCCTTTTGGTGTTGGGGCGGCTATTGCAGTTACTGTTGGGCATCTGGGAATTGATATTTTAAAAAATCTGGGACTGCTGCTGGTTACTTTATACCTGGCTTTATTTGCATTCATTTTATTTGTGTTACTTCCTATTGCAATTTGGGTGGCAAAAGTGCCGGTTAAAAAATTCATACAGGCCATTCGGGAGCCGGTTTCTATTGCATTCGCCACCACCAGTTCTGATTCTGCTTTGCCAAAAGCATTGGAGAATATGGAAAAATTTGGCGTACCCAGAAAAGTAGTTTCATTTGTTATACCAACCGGTTATACCTTCAATCTGGATGGTACTACATTATATCTTTCGTTAGCTTCTGTCTTTGTGGCGCAGGCGGCTGGCATGCATTTGTCTTTTGGCGCACAATTAGGTATTGGACTAACATTGATGTTAACGAGCAAGGGTGTGGCAGCTGTTCCAAGGGCATCCTTAGTAATTCTAATTGCAACGGCTACCACTTTTAATTTTCCGCTTTGGCCCATCATGGCCATTTATGGTATAGATGAACTGATGGATATGGCCAGAACTTCGGTTAACGTAATTGGTAACACATTGGCCAGTTGTGTTATTGCAAGATGGGAGGGGGAATTTGATGATGAGAAAGCTCATGCCTTTAATGAGAAAGAAGCAGATGCTATTATTGAAAATTATTAAATAGAAAATAAAATGGAGATGATATATTTATTAGATGCGTTTCACTGGAGCCAGTTGTTACAACCACAATGGTATATTGAAAATGGAGGCTTGTGGTTATTATTGTTTGTTGTTTTTGCTGAAACCGGATTATTTATTGGCTTCTTCTTTCCAGGAGATTCACTTTTATTTGTTGCCGGCATTTTTGCCCATAAAATGGAAAATGGTGAACCAGGATTAGCGCACCAGTTCCTGAAGTTGACTGGATTGGGAAATGTACAAAACGAATGGGTAGATTTATTTGTATTAGTGGGGCTGATTTCATTTGTAGGAATTTTGGGTAATGCAGTTGGGTATTGGACTGGCAGAAAAGTAGGTCCTGCTATGTATCATTGGCGGGACAGGTTTCTGTTCAGGAAAAAGTACCTGCATCAGGCGCATGATTTTTATGAAAAACATGGAGGACTGGCGATTATTGGTGCCCGGTTTCTCCCATTCATCCGGACATTTGCTCCTATCGTTGCCGGCATTGTTCAAATGGACAGAAAGAAGTTTCACTTTTTTAATGTTGTTGGTTGTCTTGCATGGGTATTCACCATGATTTTTGCCGGATATTTTTTACAGAAATGGATATGGCAGCAGTTTGGGTTTGATTTGAAGCAGCACCTGGAAATTATTGTACTCGGCATTGTTTTAGTAACAACTGCCCCTGTAATTATTAAAATGCTAACACATAAGAAAAAGCCAACTGATAGTTTAACCGACAAAACTATTAAATAGCAAAATATGAAAGAAGCAAAACAAGCTTCCATTTTTAATATTGCCGTAATAGTGGCTGCACTCGGTTATTTTGTTGACATTTACGATTTGCTGCTTTTTACCATTGTCAGAGAACCAAGTCTTGCAGGTTTGGGAGTAGATTTATCTGTAAGATCAGATGTAATTGCAGCCAGTACCAAAGTTATAAACTGGCAGATGTGGGGTTTGCTTATTGGAGGTATTATCTGGGGTGTTTTGGGAGATAAGAAAGGAAGGCTCAGTGTTTTATTCGGTTCTATTATTCTTTATTCTATAGCCAATTTTTTTACCGGGTTTGTACAAACAGTAGAGCAGTATGCTTTTGCCAGGTTCGCTGCCGGCATTGGTTTAGCCGGAGAGTTGGGTGCTGGTATTACTCTTGTTAGTGAACTGCTACCCAAAAATAAAAGAGGTGTTGGCACTTCTCTCGTTGCCGGATTTGGATTGTTTGGTGCAGTGGCAGCTTATTTTACATTCCAGTTTACAGATGACTGGCGGCTATGTTATAAAATTGGTGCCGGTTTGGGTGTTTTACTTTTATTTCTTCGAATTACTGTAGCAGAAAGCGGCATGTTTAAACAGGTGCAGCAACAAAAGATTTCTAAGGGAAATTTTCTACTATTTTTTAATAATGCCGGCCGGTTCAGGAAATATATGCTGGCTATTCTGATAGGATTGCCTACCTGGTTTGTAATTGGCATCCTGGTTAATTTAAGCAACCGGTTTGCTACAGAGTTTTATGGTGAAAATCAAATTGTATCCGGAAAGTCTATTATGTATGCTTATACAGCTATTGCTGTGGGAGATATTTTAATAGGTTTTGTAAGCCAGTATTTTAAAAGCAGGAAGAAAGCTTTATATCTCTTTTACTTTTTCACTATAATTTCCGGCATCTTCTTTTTCAGTGGTTATATAAAAGATGATACCACCATGTATATTGCCTGCGCAATGCTGGGATTCAGTACTGGTTTTTGGGCAATCTTTGTTACAATGGGTGCGGAGCAGTTTGGAACAAATCTCAGGGCTACAGCTGCCACTACAATCCCCAACATGGTGAGAGGCTCATTGCCAATTATCAATCTGTTGTTTGTAAATGTTTTTCAACAGGGAATGGGTTGGACTTTTATAAACAGCGCAATTATTACGGGAAGCATAGTAATGGCAATTACATTATTGGCTGCATATTTTACAGAGGAAACTTTTCATAAAGATTTAAATTATACAGAGCCGGAAGATATCCTGCCTTAATTTTTTAACGTGGCGAAATTTCTGATCATACGTTTTTCTTCTATAGGTGATATTGTTCTTACCACACCTGTCATCCGTTGCCTGAAAAAACAGGTACCGGATGCCGAAGTACATTTTCTGGTAAAAGATTCTTTCCGTACAGTTGTTGCGCATAACCCTTATATAGATAAGATTCATGTGCTGGCTCATAGCTGGGAGTTAATGATAGAAGAGTTAAAGACAGAAGAATATGATTTCATTATTGACTTGCATCATAACACCAAGACATTACGGGTGAAGAATGCGTTGAAGAAAAAATCATTTTCTTTTTACAAATTAAATATCGAAAAATATA
>JBARSW010000422.1:0-1863 GCA_049644925.1 Chitinophagaceae bacterium
CAGCTGACCCGGCGCTGAACGAAAATAATTTTCTTACATAAGCAAAAAGCATTTGTGTGTCGGTAAAATAAAAGATTACCCATCCCGGAATAATAATAGCCAACGCATAAATATGACAGATAAAAGCCGGTACTTTTTCCAGCACCTTCAGCAGAAAAGCTTTTTCCAATGCAATGAATATGAAAAAGTATAATCCCCAGAATATAAAATTCCAGCTGGCACCATGCCACATACCCGTAAGGAACCAGACGATTAAAAGATTCAGATAAACATGCTTCTTGTTTCCTCCCAATGGTATATACACATAATCCCTGAAAATACTGCTCAGCGAAATATGCCATCTTCGCCAAAAATCACTGATTGATTTGGCGATATATGGATATTCAAAATTTTCACGGAAGTGAAAGCCAAACATTCTTCCCAATCCGATGGCCATATCTGAGTAACCGGAAAAGTCAAAATAAATCTGAATGGCAAACATCAGCAACCCAAACCATGCTTCTATGCTGGAGAGGGCCTCAAGTGATGTAAAGGTTAAAGGGGCACTGTGATCACCCATATATTTTTTTACCAACTCTGCCGCTATATTAGCAATTACAACTTTTTTAAACAAGCCAATACAAAAACGGGAAATACCCAGGCTGAAGTCTTTTAAATTTTCCCTGCGGCTGTCTATTTCTGTGGCCACATGTGCATAACGGATAATGGGGCCGGCCACCAGAGATGAATACAGAGAAACATACATTAAAAAGTTAGGAAAATTTCGTTGGGCTTTAATATCGCCCCTGTAAACATCCACAACATAAGAAATGGTATGAAAGGTGTAAAAAGAAATACCAATCGGCAAAGCATATCCCGGCGCACTAAATGATGTGCCTAGCAGTGCATTTACATTTTCAACAAGAAAAACATCATATTTAAAAGTTGCCAGCAGGCTTAAGTTCAGCACCAATGTTACTACTACACCAACTTTGGCCCATTTGGTGCCCCGGTGTTTTTGAATAAACAATGCATTGGCCCAGTCTACCAATGAAGATAAGATGAGTAACGAAATCCAGATGGGTTCGCCCCAGCCATAAAAAGAAAGCGAAAAAATGATGAGCACCCAGTTCCTCCATGTTGGATTCTTACTGCTGTAATAAATAATAAGATTTAGTGGAAGGAAAATAAAAAGGAAAAGCAGACTTGCGAAGACCATATGGTTAGGATTGAAGCTTTTAGCCGTGTAAAATACTACTTTGCTTATTCATACAAAATGAAAAAAGAGTATTTTTTTTAAAAACCACTGCAAGGGTCTCATCAGGCATATTTATAATTTACAATACGTATCTTCATATTAAATATTTTAACGTATGCAACTAACAGCGAAATTGGTACAACTTCTTCCCCTGCAAACCGGCACTGGTAAAAATGGACAATGGAAAAAGCAGGATGTAATTGTAGAAACAGAAGGGCAATACCCCAAAAAAGTTTGTATATCTATCTGGGGAGATAAAATAAATGAAGATTTATTGAAAGTTGGTTCGCAGCTTAATTTTTCTTTTGATGTAGAAAGTCGTGAATACAATGGCCGCTGGTATACAGATGTTAAAGCCTGGAAGATAGAAGTTGCTGGTGCTGCCCCAGTGGATAGACCGGTTGATGACCAGGTTTATTTTGATGAAGGGCATCCAGATAGCAATCGGGAGGAAACTAAAGATGATCTGCCTTTTTGACCTCAACCCCGATATCAGTTTAATGTAAATTAGCAGGTAAGTCTGGGTGATTTTATAATTCCTTTCTAAGTCGGGCCACAGGAATATTCAACTGCTCCCTGTATTTTGCTACAGTACGCCGGGCAATATTATAGCCTTTTTCCTGTAG